>JBBTRD010000001.1:0-18600 GCA_038065335.1 Patescibacteria group bacterium
TGTGTCGCCACGTTTGCCGGCACGGGTTCGTAGTGATCGAATTCCATGGTGTAGTTGCCTCGACCTTCGGTTAACGAACGAAGAGAAGTGGAGTAACCGAACATTGAAGAAAGCGGGACGCGAGCGTCGATAACCTTTAGACTCAAGGTTGAACGATCAACGATATTTATAATCTGACCACGACGGGAAGCCAAGTCACCCGTCGTCTCCCCCATCGATTTTTCAGGAATAATAACTTCCACCTTCATAATTGGTTCAAGCAAGACCGGCTTGGCCCGTTTGGAAGCTTCCTGCAAAGCCGTTGAACCGGCCATCTTGAACGCAATTTCGGATGAGTCAACTTCGTGGTAAGAACCGTCATAAAGCGTAACTTTTATATCCACCAACGGAAATCCGGCCACAACACCGCGCTCCATGGCTTCTTGAACACCCTTCTCTGCCGGTTTAATAAATTCTTCGGGAATAGCGCCACCTTTGATAGCATCAACAAATTCATAGCCAGCCCCACGTTCGAGTGGTTCCACGCGCAACCAGACGTGGCCATACTGACCCCGACCGCCGGATTGTTTAATGTATTTACCTTCGGCTTGAGCTTCTTGAGTAATGGTTTCTTTGTAAGCCACTTGCGGACGACCGACATTGGCTTCGACGGCAAACTCTCGGCGCATCCGATCAACAAGCACGTCTAAATGTAACTCGCCCATGCCAGAGATGATAGTCTCGCCGGTTTCGATATCGGTCCGAATACGAAAAGTTGGGTCTTCATCAGAAAGCTTACGCAAGGCCATACCCATTTTTTCTTGATCGGCTTTAGTCTTTGGTTCAATACGCAGGGAAATAACGGGTTCGGGCGCGATAATACCCAAAAGCGTGACTGGATGTGCGGGATCACAAAGAGTGTCGCCAGTTTTAGTTGCTTTTAAACCAACCGCCGCCGCGATTCCACCGGCGTCTATTTCTTTGATTTCTTCGCGCTCATTAGCGTGGAGACGAACAATTCGGCCGATGCGTTCCTGCTGGCCGGTGCGGGTATTCAAAACATAGGAACCGGCTTGTAAAACACCAGAATAAACACGAAAGAACGTCAGCTGACCAACATAAGGATCGGTGGCCACTTTGAAAGCCAAGGCTCGAAACGGAGCACTGTCTGATGGCTCGGCAATAACATCTTCTCCTTTTTCATCTTTACCAATGGTCGGCGGGACATCTACCGGTGACGGTAAGTAATAGGCGACGGCATCAAGAATAAGCTGAACGCCTTTATTTTTCAACGCCGAACCGCAGAAGACGGGATATATTTTGCCAGCAATAACTGCCAAACGAAGAATTGATTTAAGTTTTTCGACAGGAATTTCTTTGCCTTCCAAATATTGACTCATGGCCTCATCGTCGTTCTCGACAATTTTTTCTATTAAAATAGCGCGTTCTTTGTCGGCTTCAGCCTTTAACTCGGCCGGAATTTCACTTCGGACAATCCTTTCGCCCTTGGCTCCCTCAAACTGAACAAATTCCATCTCGAGCAAATCAACCACGCCCGTAAACTTATCTTCGTGGCCGTCTGGAATTTGCATTTTCACCGCGTTGGGAGTGAGTCGTTCAAGGATTGATTGATAAGAACGTTCAAACGACGCACCCAACCGATCAAGTTTATTAATAAAACAAATACGAGGCACATTGTAGTCGTCGGCGTAACGCCAGTTGGTTTCGGATTGGGGTTCCACACCGGCGACACCGTCAAAAACAACTACCGCACCGTCAAGCACGCGCATCGAGCGCTTTACCTCAATCGTAAAATCAATATGTCCGGGCGTGTCAATCAGATTGATTTTAATCTTCTCTTTAGTGTCGTCGTTGGCCTTGGTGGGAGTCCAGAATGTCGTCGTTGCGGCGGCCGTAATGGTAATGCCACGTTCGCGTTCCTGTTCCATCCAATCCATAATCGTGTCCCCCTCATGGACTTCACCAATCTTGTGACTGACGCCTGTATAAAACAAGATGCGCTCGGAAACAGTAGTTTTTCCAGCGTCAATGTGAGCGATAACGCCTATATTTCTAACTTTTTCGATTGGATATTCGCGGGCCATGATTATTTAATAATATTTTCTACTTCTTTTAACAAATTGCTTGCGTTGGTTAATAACGAAGCTGGCTTGGACAAGTCCGAGGCAATCGTGAGCATTCGACTGAGCCATACTCTAGCTATGGCGAAGGAGAAGCAGAGCGATTAACGAAGGAATTGGACAAGAGCGTACTGCCTAAAGCCGCGAAGCGGCTGGCAGAGCGGCCAGCAAGTTATTTATTGCCCCACGCGAAATGAGCGAAAGCTTTATTAGCATCGGCCATGCGATGCATATCGAGTTTTTTCTTGACGGCGTTGCCCGTATTATTGAAAGCATTGAGCAACTCTTCGGCAAATTTTTCTTCCATGGGTTTACCTTTGGCATTACGAGCCGCCTCCACCAACCAACGGACCGCCAGTGCATTCTTGCGTTCGGGTCGGACTTCAATAGGCACTTGATAATTGGCACCACCAATGCGGCGGGATTTCAATTCCATATTTGGCGAGGCATTCGTAATCGCTGTTTCTAAAAGTTCCAGTGGCGGTTTTTTCGCTTTTTCTCCCGCAATCTCAAGAGCCTTGTAAACAATCCGGGTGGCATGGGATTTATGACCGGAATACATAATCCGATTGATGATTTTAGCCACAACCAAACTCTGATACTGGAGATCCGGTTCAACGTGAGTTTTGTGTTTAATTGGTCTGCGCATTGCTTAGAAATTAGGAATTAGGTTTTAGGAATTAGATTTTTCTATCACCTATTTCCTAGCTCCTATAACCTTTGGGGTTACTTGCCCTTTTTGGCTCCATATTTACTTCTTTGCTGTTTTCTTCCTTCGACGGCGCCGGCATCTAAAACGCCGCGAACAATGTGATAACGAACGCCTGGCAAGTCTTTGACTCGACCACCCCGAATAACCACGACCGAGTGTTCTTGTAAATTATGACCAATGCCGGGAATATAGGCGGTTACTTCGTTACCGTTGGTCAAGCGGATGCGGGCAATCTTACGCAAAGCCGAGTTTGGTTTCTTCGGAGTCATGGTGCGAACCTGAATACAAACTCCGCGTTTGAACGATGACGGATAATAAACCGGACGATTCTTTTTCGTGTTCATGCCGAACGTCAAAGCCGGCGATTTAGTTTTCGCTCGAGTGATTTTGCGAGGTTTTTTAAGAAGTTGGTTAAATGTCGGCATGAATTAAAAAAGATACGCCCAACTCAAATTGTAGTAATGAGTGTAGTTATAATAGCAAAAATTATATCCTCACGCAAGCCCTATATAAACGAATGGGCCTACTCACGTAGGCCCAAGAGGTTTATGACCTCACCCAAGTCGAAAAGATGTTGTTCAAGTGCTCTGATTTCGGAGCCGTTAGTCGTCAGTGCATCAGGACCCTTGAGATAGTCGAGTCGCTCCTTGACCTCTTTTTCATCCCGAAGAGGATCTCGTCTCTCACCCAACCAGAGATGGATTATCTGCTTCTTTTGCTCAAACCCGTAATACAACTCTGATCCTTGCGTGATCTGATCTTGTGTCAGTGGTTTCATAAAACCTCCTTGACCCACAAACTACACTTTTAAAAATAAAGAGTCAAGAACCTAAAATTTCAATCCTGTAATCAAGCGGAACAGCCATGGAATGACGGGGAACAGAATGGGATAAATCAGAATAAGAAATATTATAAAAAGGAAGATACTATACCGATAGAGCCAAGCTTTAAAAGCATGATAACGAGCGGGCAAAAGAGTCATCAGAACCCAGTGGCCATCCAACGGCGGAATCGGGAACAGATTGAATATGGCGAGAACCAAATTAATCGCCACAATCATAGCAAACAGTTGGGGAATCAACGTCGCTGGCAAAAAGTCCGGAAAGAATCTCAACATTAAACCAAACACAAGAGCCAGAAATATATTTGAAGCCGGGCCGGCCAGAGCCACTTTAATGGGGCCGTATTTTTGATCGCGCAGATTTTGGGGATTGTACGGCACGGGCTTGGCATAGCCAAATAAAAACGGGCTTCCGGCGAACAATAAAAGCAACGGCAGGATAACCGAACCAAAAATATCGATATGCTTAAGCGGGTTCAAACTCAACCGCCCCATTAATCGGGCGGTATCATCCCCTAACGCCTGGGCCGCAAAACCATGGCTGACTTCATGAATAACCACGGAATAAATAAAAACAATCAGCCCAAATATTGTGAGAATAGTCATATGTATTGTCAGGATAACAATTTTAGTATAATATAACAATCGTTATGACAAGGTGTTCTCAATGCGGGAAAAAACCAACCATGGCCACTACGCGCGTTCTTCTGCGCGGTCATTATAATCCCACCGTCAAATCCAAGCGCTATGTCAATCTTCAATGGGCCCAAGTTAATGGCAAACGTCTCAAAATCTGCACCGACTGCATCAAGACCCAAGCCAAGCGCGCCATCGCAGCCGCCTAAGCTATTTGAAATTATCTTCAAAATCCGAGATACTTATCTCGGATTTTGATTCACACAGTTAAAAATTACCGGGCCATAGTGTAGCAGTAGCACGAGTCCTCGGGGAGGATTTAGCGGCAGTGCAAATCTGCCTGGTCCGACCATTAATACACAAAACCGCCTCTGGCGGTTTTGTGTTAGGTTTGTTCAACCATTCTTTTTTACCCCTAACTAAGTTAAAAGCTTTTGCTAGTTACACAAGTGGGTCTTCGCGAAGTAACTCCTCGGAATCCCGCTAAGCGGGGCTCACCAGAATTACTTAATTAGAAGTCCCTTAATATTGATTTAGGCAAAGCTTTTACAAAGAAAGAGGCTACCCTAAATATACTCCCCCCAAATAATCTGTCAAAGCCCTAGTGCACAACTTGTGGCTAGTGGTTTTTCTTCAAAATGTGGCTCACTTCTTTTAATTCATCCCAGATTCCATCAATCAGATCATACTTTTTCGCTTCAGCGAGTGTCACCCAAGCATAATCAACCAAAGCATCGGCAAGTTTAATTTTTCCACTTTTATATTTAGCCCAAAAGGAGAGCGTCACTACCGGAAAGCCGTCCGGACGAACAAAAACCAAATCACACAAATATTCGGGTTTTTCAATTTCTAATCCTACTTCTTCTTTAACTTCATTTCTAACCACCCAGTTGACAACATTATATTTTTGAGGATAGCCGGACTTCGCTTTTTTCATCGGATACTCTCCGAACACAAACTTACCACCAGGGACAGTCCACGTGTTGGGAAAAGCTTTTTCCCATCCCGCCCGTTTAGCAATCAAAAACTTATTACCCTTAGCAATGATTGCTGTTACTGCGACAAAATGTATTCGCGGATCAAGTTTTGTTTTTTGAGTAGCCATTTTTTCTTATATAATTTTGCCTAGCAAAAGACAAGTTCTCTCAACTAGTCCCCTGTTGCGCTCCAGCTTTTATACAACTGGCGCAAAGCGTTTAGATCAGTGGGGCTGATGCTGTTATAGACGGCAATCCAGTTGACGACGATGGCATGCTGGGCGGCCGAGAGACTGATGTCGCCGGCGCAGACTTTTTGGTGGAGATAATTTTCAACGAGATCTTTTTCTTTGAAACCCGGTTTTGGTTCAGCCGATTCGGGAAACAAATTGGCGATATCATTACTCCCGCCAAGGGTGAGCGGAATAAAATGGTCGGCTTCGTAGGTACCGAACGGCGGCGGATAAGCAATGCCGTAGGCCTGATAGACTTTTTTCTTTAATGATGTCGAAACACTCCGAACGGTTTTAGTATAGCCGGACACACAGGTCATTTCTTTGGTTACATCGGCAAATATCGCTCCGGGGGTGCAATCTGGATCAGGCAAACTGCCCCGAACCACACACTGTTGATTTTTAGTCGGGGTTTCGGCCACAAATGGTTCCGCCGCGCTAAACAAAGCCTGTTGGGCAACCACGACCACCGAATCTTGGCCGGCATAGTATCCGGCCAAACCAGCAATAAGAAAGGCGATTCCCAGCCAGGTTGTTTTAAGATTTCTTTTAATTATTTCCATTTGTCCGGCCTCTAATAATTTTCACACTCCAAATACCAAAAACGATTAACGAGTAGAGGAAACAAAGCACAAGTGACGACATCGTTACTGTCACCGCTGAAAACGACAGCCCTCCAAGCCATCGTATCACATTAATCTGATATGACGCGAGGGCCAGAGCAATAAGGCCCACGGCCTGGCCAAGCGGTCCAGCAATCAAACCGCCTAAACCCGTCAAAAATCCAAACAACATCGTGTAAGGCATCAGGGGAAGCACTAAAAGATTCGCGGGAATCGAAACTAACGAAAAGGTGTGGAAAATATAAGCCAAGAGCGGGGCAACCATGATTTGGGCCGAGATGGACATTAAAACTGTTTCTTTCAACTTAAACCGTTCGGGAATCTTTTTAAACTTTTCTTTAAGAATCGGACCGATATACATCAGCCCCAGCACCGCGAGGAACGACAGTTGAAAACCAACATCAAACCTCAAGGCCAGCGGATCAAGAAATATCATTACTCCTGCGGCTAGAAGAATCGAATTTTTGGGGTCGTACATTCGGCCATAGCCATTCGCGAACAACAGCAGCAACCCCATAATTGCCGCCCGAACCACGGAAGCGCCGGCGCCGGTCATAATGGTAAAAAGAATAATCACGGCCACCGAAACCCAAAACGCCCGTCTTCGACGCATAAAAAAGACCAAAGCCCCCAAAAGAGCGTCGGCAATGATCGTAATATTATATCCGGAAATAGCGAGAATATGAGTCGTGCTTGTTTTATTAAACGCATCGGTGAGATCAGTCGGAATATCTTGTCTTGTTCCCAATAGTATCCCGTTAATATAAGCCGAATAAGGCGCGGGCAAAGAACGAGCGACAGATGATTGAAAACGATCTTTAACGGCAAAGATTTTTTTATAAATGCCAATTTTCAATTGTTGCGGCCAGGAAAGACGAATGGTTGATTCAAAAGAAATTTTGGGATAAGAAATAGTCGTTCGGATGTCTTTATTTTTTAAATACTGCACGTAATCAAAATCTGGAGCAAAATTATCGGGCAATTGTAATGCCCCCTGAACCGAAAGAAGGTCGCCAATTTGATAAGTCGGATAGGCCTTCAAAAAAATAAGAGTCCGTTCATCGACCATTATCACCCGCCCCGGCACTTCCAATTCAGTCACGTGAAAAATTAATTGAGCCTTGTCGTCTTTAACGGACATTTCGTTATCAACAAAGCCTCTCGTTATGACAGGTATGCCTTTGGTGGCTTGTCCTGAGCCTGTCGAACGGACAAATTCTGTTAAGACACTCTGATTTAAATTCGCTTGACCATATCGAAACACGCCCAAAGCCAAAATTAAAACACACGCGCCAATCACTATACCCACCTGCCGATTACGTTGGGCTTTTTTCGTTTCCGCAAATGTTTTTTCGTATGCCGAAACTGTAACCGCAATCGTCCCAATCAAAACAAAAACCACTGTCGCCGAATACGCATTTTCAAACCAAGCTCCCACAAAAATCCCCGTCAAAAAAGATACTAAAAGATACCCAAAAACTTGCGCCTTATGCATTACAATACGGTATCAAGAAATAGTCGCTCTGCCAATGATATTTTTCCCGCTGGTCCTCGCCTTCAGCCTGCCCTTGAAGACAGTTCTGATGGATTAGCCGATAATCACAGGTAACCCTCGCTTGCCTCCTCGCTTCGCTCGGCGCTCGACAGAGTTCCCAAGGAGTGGCTTGGGAAGCCCACTCCGAGAACCTATGATTATCAGAATCCATCGAACTGCTTCGGCGGGACAGTCTTTGTCTGCGGGGCGGGAAAAATATCACTGACATCGCGCCTTTGTTTTATTGGAATTGAAAAGGCCCGCAACGATGGGTTTATCATGGTTCAATAAGCTCACCATAAATGGCTTGTTTCTAACTATAAAACCGCTTATTTTAAGCGGTTTTATGGCGGGTATGGTTCTATTTAAACCCAGCTTGTTTTTTGAACTGTTTTAATTCCTGCTCAAGTTCTTTGACCCGTTTCTGAAGATTAAGAATATCTACATCTTCAAAATGAGTTAACACGTCACGCAATTCATCTACTTTAAATTCAAGTCCTGCCAATCTTTAGTCAAGACGACTAATTTCTTTCTTAAAATCCGCCCTCAAATCATTGAATTCAGCTTTAGTAACCATCTCCGCAAAACCTTTTGCCATCATAACAGCGAGATCGTTAAGAGTAATATTTTTGTTTGACTTCTTGGGCATGGTTTTAATAATTAGTTACAGACCCCTGTCGTAGCAAAACAATTGGGACAACTGTAACAGGCGCCGGCGCGAACCATGAGCGTCCCACATTGGCAGATGGGGGCATCGGCACTGGTACGGCCAACGGCACCGGGCTGATGGCTGGCCGAATCTAACGTTTCCGCTGTTTCAACTTCACCGTTTTCAACAAGACCGGTGGGCGCGTCGGCGACAAGCCCAGCCAGCAAGGAATCGGTTTGATTTTTGACTTCCAAAACCCGCTCGGCAAAGTCCGGCATGACCGACAATTCCGGACCAAATATTTCTTCTTTATCTTCGGCAGATAAATACTTCATGCCTAAATAACGAAACACGTAGTCAACCACGGACTTGGCGGTGGGAATATTTTCATTGCCCGTGAATCCGGATGGATCAAAGCGCATGTCTTTGAATTTTTTAACCAACACTTTTAACGGCACACCCGACTGGAGACAGACGGAAATAAGGGTGGCAATAGTATCAAGTAAACCGGAAAAGGTGCTCCCTTCTTTGGCGATGGTAATAAACGTCTCCCCCGGCTTCATCGTATCAGGATAAAAACCGACATTAAGGTAACCCTCGTGGCCGCCCACATTAAATTTGTGGGTAAATGCTGGCCGTTCATCGGGAAGCTTGCGCCGCGTATAGCCATTACTCTTTTCAATGAGCGGATCAACAATTTCAGCTGACTTTGCTTCTTTAATCGTATCGGAGTCTTTCTTCATGTTCAACGGCTGAATCGTTTTACAGCCATCTCGATATAAGGCAATGGCTTTCAGGCCAAGTTTCCAACCTTGCATGAATACTTCTCGAACATCATCGACGGTCGCCGTATTCGGCAAATTAATCGTCTTGGAAATCGCGCCGGAAATAAACGGCTGGACCGCCGCCATCATGAGTAGATGGCCGGTATGACTGATGCTGCGTTCGCCATTGGCCGCTTTGAAAGCGCAATCAAATACCGCCAAGTCCTTGTCTTTCACGTGCGGGGCGCCCTCAATCGTGTCATGTTCAGTAATGTGGGCGATGACGGCTTCCACTTCCTGGTTGGAATAACCAAGCCGGCGCAACGCCATCGGCACTTGATTGTTCACGAGCTTAAGCACGCCCCCGCCGACAAGTTTTTTGTATTTCACTAAAGCGATATCGGGCTCGACGCCGGTTGTTTGGCAATCCATCAAAAACGCAATCGTGCCGGTCGGAGCCAAAACACTGATTTGGGAATTACGAACGCCATACTTTTCGGCCAGCTCAAGAGTCTCGTGCCAAACTTGACGCGAAGCGTTCAGAAGCGGCTCGTCGTTCATGCCCCCTAAAATCGATTCGTTATAAGTGCGTTCCGCGGCACCAAGATGTTTTTTAATGACCCCGACCATTGGTTCACGATTTTTATCATAACCGGAAAACGGCCCCTTGGAATCGGCGATCAAAGCCGACATTCGATAGGCTTCTCCAGACATGAGCGAAGTAATATTAGCGGCGAAGTATCGGCCCATATCCGAGTCATAAGGCAGACCTAGGACCATGAGAAGGGCGCCGAGGTTGGCGTAACCCAGTCCCAGTTCGCGATAGGCTTCGGCGTTAGCGGTAATTTCAGGCGTCGGATAGGAAGATGGGGTGACCAGAATCTCTTGAGCCAAAATCATCGCATCAACGGCTTTTTTGAATAAATCGACGTCAAACTTGGCCCCTTCTTTCAAAAATTTCATCAAATTCAATGAGGCTAAATTGCAAGCAGAATTGTCTAGGTGCATATATTCCGCGCATGGGTTAGAAGCATTGATACGACCGGTATTTGGAACGGTATTCCACTCATTAATGACCGTATCGTACTGCATTCCCGGATCGGCGGAAGCCCAGGCGGCATCGGCAATCCAATTCATAATCTCGCGGGCTTTGACGGTTTCAAGCGTCTTGCCTGTTACTCGAGCCGTTAAATCCCAATCGGCATCCGCTTCCACCGCTTGCATGAATTCATCGGTTACTCGAACAGAATTGTTGGCGTTTTGATATGGCAAAAGCGTGTACGGATCAAATATATCTCCTGTAATTGAATTTTTCACGCCAGCCATGGTCAATGTTCGAACCATATCTTCAATAATTTTTTTTGAGTATATAAAATCTTTCAAATCCGGATGATCGACATTCATAACTACCATTTTTGCCGCGCGTCGAGTGGTGCCGCCAGAACGAATGGAATTGGCGATACCATCGGCGAGTTTCATAAATGATACCGGCCCAGAAGAAAAACCACCTTTTGATAATGGTTCTTTCGATGAGCGAAGATTAGAAACATTTAATCCGGCGCCCGAACCGCGTTGAAAAATTTTACCTTCATCGTGGCCCCACTTCAAAATGGAATCCATGTCGTCTTCAACAGAAAGAATAAAACAAGCTGAGCACTGGGGATGTTCTTTGGTCCCGACATTGAACCAAACCGGACTGTTAAACGCGGCGTATTGGTTAATTAGAATCCAGGTCAAATCTTGGGCGAAATTATCAGCGTCGACTGATGAGGCGAAATAATTTCCCTCTAGTCCCCAGCGACGAATTTCTGTCACCACTCGATCCACCATCTGGCGAGCGCTGGTTTCGCGTTCTGGAGAACCAAGCCGACCCCGAAAATATTTTGAAGCGACAATGTCAGTGGCGGTTTGGGTCCAAAAACTGGGGACTTCAACGTCTTTTTGTTCAAAAACAACCGTTCCATCCCCCCGCTCAATTTTGGCGGTTCTTTTTTCCCAAACAATACTGTCATAAGGATGGACCTCGCCAAAAAGACGTTTCCAATGGAAAGCGCCTCGACGGGAATTGCTTTCTGGCTCGACCGGAAGATGCGGTTGAGTTTGGGTTTGAGTTTGAGAAGAGTTCATTGAGAACTTGATTTTTAATCCCGTACGGGAGACCTTCGTACGGGATTCATAAATGCAATTGTACGACACTGGCACAAACTGCCAACTGTGGATAACAATAGAGAATACAGAGTTTTTTTCGTCAAGAAAAATCCCCACTTCGTGGGGATTTTTCTTGACGACTTTTTCTACTTATTCATTTTGCGACGAATGAAGGCCGGTATGGTATCAAACTCGGTATCATTGACCGAATCATCAACAAATTCTTTGATCGGCGATGTCTGATTTGACGGACTGTATGGCTGACTAACTGTTGGCGAAGTGTTTTTGATTGTATCAAACAAATTTTGACCCAGATCGGAGGGCGCGCCAAAACCAGAAACCGTTGGTCGAATCGGAGCCGGATTATCATTATTGAATCCCGTGGCAATAACGGTAATTTTGATTTCTCCTTTCTTGAGCTTATCATCAATGACAGCGCCAAAGATGACTCGGGCCTCTGGATCAACATGTTCGGTAATAATTCGAGCGGCTTCGTTGATTTCGGCCATTGCCATATCTGGACCGCCCGAGACGTTAAAGAGCACGCCCTTGGCGCCATCAATGGAAACTTCAAGCAACGGGGAATTAATAGCCATCTTCGCCGCTTCAACGGCCCGATCATCGCCACTGGCCCGGCCGATGCCCATCAAGGCCGACCCGGAATTAGCCATCACCGCTTTTACATCCGCAAAATCAAGATTAACAATGCCCGGAATAGTGATTAAATCAGAAATGCCCTGAACACCTTGGCGTAAAACATCATCAACAATTCCAAACGACTCAAGCAACGGGGTCTTACGATCGATGATGGAAAGGATGCGATCATTGGGAATGGTAATCAGTGAATCAACCCGTTCCCGGAGATTGTTCCACCCGGCGTCGGCAATTTTCATACGCGCCAGACCTTCAAAAGTAAACGGTTTGGTCACGACAGCGAGCGTCAACGCGCCCGCTTCCCGAGCCAGCTCGGCTATAACCGGCGCCGCCCCTGTCCCCGTTCCACCACCCAGACCGGCGGTAACAAAAACCATATCGGCGCCTTTCAGCGCGGCGCTGATTTCTTCTTTAGTGTCATGGGCCGCTTGCCGGCCAATCTCTGGATTCATGCCGGCGCCGAGACCCCGAGTCAGACTCTTGCCAATATGAATTTTAATCGACGCGGCCGAAGTATGAAGAGCTTGCGCGTCAGTATTGACCGCGATAAATTCAACCCCATGAATACGGGCTTCGATCATTCGGGTCAAGGCGTTCACACCGGCGCCGCCAATGCCAACAACCTTGATGCGAGCAAATGTCTCAAATGCGGGTTTAACTTGTACCATATAGCAACAATTTTCAGTTATCAGTTTTCAATAAAAGATTCGGGCTCTATCATTGAAAATTGTCTACCTTCGGTAGATCTACCGAAGGTATGATAAACTGGAAATTGATAACTGGAAACTGATTTGATACCCCGTACTATCATAAAAAAAATGGCCGTGCAAGTCATACAATTCTTTCTGTGGGTAAGACTGTGGATAACTGTCAATTATCGGCCTATGGTAAGAAGTTCTTGAACCAGTCAGCCACTTTTCCAAAAAGTCCATCTCCTATATTAGACAAGCCGCTACCGCGTGATTTTGTGTTTCCAATCTCGCTTTCAAAACCCCACAAGACAAGGCCGGTCGCGACCGCGAAGGATGGATCAGTGGCCGCGTCAACAACACCATCGAGATGCAATGGCCGAGCCAGTTTTACCGGCGCGCGAAGCGTGTCTTTGATTACCGCCAATAATCCCGGAAGATGGGCTCCGCCACCCGAAACAACAATCCCCGCCGGCAACATGCCGATCCGAGAAGCTTTCTTTAATTCCGCCGTCACGAGCTCGAGAAACTCACTGACCCGCGCGTCAACTACTCGAACTAATTGTTTCTTGGGTAAAATAAAATTTTCTTCACCCATGAGTTTCGATAAATCAAGATTTTCTCGCTTGCGCAAATCTTCGATTGCTCCGGTATTAGCATGCGCCAGCTTAATCTGTTCAGCCACATCCATTGATGTTCGCAGAGCCATCGCCAGGTCATTTGTAATATGACGCGAACCAATGGGCAAAACAGCGCTGTGAATTAAATCAGCTTCTTCAAAGACGGTTAAGGTTGATATCCCGCCACCAAAATCAAGATGAGCCACGCCGTACTCGCGCTGATTCTTGTCCAGAACCGAAAGCGAAGCCGCCAGAGGCGCGAATACCAATCCTGCCACTTCCAAACCATTTTCATTGACACACTTCACAAGATTGCGTAAATAAGGCGAGAGGCCATCAATAATTAAAACTTCAGCTTCTAAACGAACCCCCTTCATCCCCAGGGGGTTTTTGACATTCTCGGTGCCATCGATAATAAAATTGCGGGGAACAATGTGGACAATCTCGCGATTGGCCGGCAGACTGACAACCGAGGCCGCTTGCAGAACCCGATCGATATCGCTCTGGGAAATTTCGTTATCGGCCCGGGAAACAGCAATAACTCCTCGTGATATTTGATTCTTGATATGGAGGCCGTTCACCGCCACGTAAGCCCGTTTGAGTTTAACTCCGGCTGTCGCTTCGGCTCGTTGAACCGCGGTCGCGACGTCGTTGATAGTTTCTTCCATATCCACGACCATTCCCCGGCGTAAACCGTGCGATGGGGCCGTCCCGACGCCCAATATCTCGGGCCGAAGACGGTCTCGCTCGACTTTAGCGATAACAACTTTGACTTCGGAGTTTCCGACATCAATGCCGGATAATAGATGTGGTTTCATAAAGTAAATTTCTAATTAACCTAATTTCTAATTTCTAAAAGTTTCAATTTGCTTGGGATTTATTTAAAAATTAGAAATTAGGATTTAGAAATTGTCGCCAGTATTTCTTCCTGTAGTTCAACCATTTTATGTTCGTCTTCTGGCGATTTCTCGTGATCGTATCCCAAAAGATGAAGCAATCCATGAACGGCCAACCGAGCCAATTCTTGGTCAAGGGGAATATTAATTTCATCGGCTTGCTGTTGAGCAATTTTGAGACAAATGAAAATATCCCCTAACGGCAGTATATCATATTTTTCAAACCCGTGTTCATCCAGTGGAAACGAAAGCACGTCGGTTGATTTGTCTTTTTGTCTGTGTTGTTTATTTAACTCCCGACTTCGTTCTGGCGTTACCAAATAAAGTCCAATTTCGACCGTTCTGTTATCCAAATTTAGATGCACGCAAGCAGAATTAATAACCCTCCGAAAAAAATCTTCGGACCACGATGTATCACCAGTTCGGTTTTCATAAACAAGATCTAACATCTTATAATTTCACTACCTAGCACGCTAAAATAGTAAGCTAAAACCCTAAAAAAAGAAATGGCCCCGCCGTGGCGGGGCCGAAGAGCCAAATCCATCGTTCAGGCAACTCGGAACAGCCATTCGCGACGTTCACTGAAACAGACGACCTCCCCTCCCGCATCCGTGTTCATCGTTTGGCCGTCCCGAATTTCCAGCAAAAGAAAGAAGTCGCGACTCATCTCAATCGGTGTGGAACCGATTAGTAGTTCCCGAACCGGAAGACGAAGTCCTTTGTTGGCAATCAAGACCTCCCAACCGGCTTGAGGATGACACTCCTGTAAGCCGTCTCGGCGCGCCAAATCATAGATCGCGAGCCGTTGAGCCGATGCCTTTAGTCCGAGATCCATCGCCGAGATCATGATATATTGTTCCGTGATCTCTCGTTCAACAATTGGCATCCGTCGCCCGACCGCCATGGCAGAGGGCCTAATCACACAACCTGCTTCCAAAACCGCCGATTCCAGTTCTGTCCGCCTACGTGGCCACAACGTGAGCTCGAAGCTTTTGGTTTTCAGGACTTGTCTAAGCATTACAGACTCCCTTCTGAAAGTTACCACCGATTAGCGATTGTGCTGATTGTACCACAAAAGCATTGACTAGGCAAACTTTAAAACGCTATTTGGCCAGTTCTTCTTTGACCATCGCGCTGACCCGTTGACCATCGGCCGCACCTTTGAGTTCGGGCTTGAGAGCGCTCATTACTTTGCCTATATCTTTGACGTCAGTCGCGCCAGTGGCAGTAATAGTTTTTTGGACAAGAGCCCGAAGTTCGTCATCTGACATTTGCGCCGGTAAATAAGTCATGAGCACTTCCGCTTCCGCTCGTTCCGACTTGGCTAGTTCGGGCCGACCGCCTTTTTCAAATTCCGCCACCGAATCTCGACGACGTTTTACTTCCGAAGCCACGACATCAAGAGTTTCCTGTTCGGATAGCTGACTCTCCGCTTCGAGCTGAACGGGATCAGTAATCGTTTTGATTAACCTGCCCCGTTTTTCTAATTCTTTGTTTTTAATCGAGGCCATGACCATACCCAAAAGAGACCGCCTATTCGCATCTCCGCTTTTAAGGGCCGCTATCATATCTTGCTTTAGTTTATCTTTCAGCATTGTGTAATTTTCAATTTTCAGTTATCAGTTTTCAATAAAAGATTCGGGCTCTATCATTGAAAATTGTAAATTGGTAATTGATAACTGTTTTAGAGGTCTATTTCTTGTTTGAGTTTTCTTTTCGCTTCTTCAAAAACATCTTTGTCATAAGTGCCAAGTTTTTCTAATTTGCGACGCAATCCGGCTAAATGGATGCCCATGATAGCGGCGTTTTTTTCGCGACGTTCGGTTTGTTTTTTGATTCGGAATTTGGCTTTCTTCGCTTTCAACAAAACACCGCTCTGCTGCACAAAGCGATTAAATCGGCGCATTAAACTGCCAACAGATTCATTTGGTTTTCTTTTTACTTCTACCATATAGTTCCTCCCTTCGGTCAGTAATTATCAATTACCAGTTTCCAGTTTACAATAAATTAGACAATTAATCAAACCCGAGTGATTTAGAGTTTGAAAATTGAAAAATTGATAACTGAAAACTATTTAGCCAGTTTGGGGCCAAGATTTTTGCCACCGAGCAGATGAATGTGTAAATGAGGCACAAGCTTGCCACCATGCTCACCCTCATTAATGATGAGCCGATAACCCTTTTCATGAACTCCGGCTTGTTTGGCGACCTGCTCGGCAACAAGAAGAGCTTTGCCCAATAATGACGCATCTTCTTCGGTAAAATCATGAAGAGCTTCAAAATGCTTTTTCGGAACAATCAGGAGATGCACTGGCGCCTGCGGAGCAATGTCTTTAATCACTATAAAATCGTCGTCCTGCCAGACCACCTCCGTCGATATCTCCCCTTTAATAATTTTACAAAAAATGTCAGGGACCATAAGACGCGACACAAATTACGAATTCATGCGAATGATGCGAATAACCGCAGGGTTTATTCGTGTTATTCGTGCTCATTTGTGTATTGGTGTCGGTTACTGCTTGAGCCGCTTTTTGACTTCGTCAACGATACGCTCCAAAAGAATAGTTTCCTGAACGCCGGTATCCATTTCACGAAGAATGATAGTGCCATCGAGCGCTTCCTTTTGGCCAAAAATCAACGCGAAGCGGACACCGAGCCGATGAGCAATCCGGAGTTGGGATTTAATACTATCTCGACCAAGCGAAGACTTGGCTTCAATTCCCGCTTTGCGGAAACTTTCAAATAACGGCAAAGCTTTACGCTTGGGTGCTTCGCCGAGCTGAACCAAAAAGACTTTTGGTTTGGGCCCCATTTCGGGCACGTGAACATTTTGTTCTTTCATGGCCAAAATTATTCGTTCAATACCCATGGCCCAACCCGATCCGGGTGTTTTCGCCCCTCCCAGCTGTTCAATAAGACGATCATAACGCCCACCAGCCAGTAACGTAGATTGGGAACCCGCGTTTTCGGTTGGGATCAATTCAAAGACAGTCCGAGTGTAATAATCCAATCCCCTAACCATATACGGATCAAGAATATACGGCACCTCCGCTTCATCTAAAAATTCCAAAACGCGCTTAAAATGCAATCGGCAGGCCTCGTCCAAAAAATCCATCATCTGGGGCGCTTCTTTAACGCTTTCTTTGCAGTCTTCTTCTTTGCAATCCAGAATCCGCAGCACGTTTTCTTTTAAACGATTCTTGCAGTTATTGCAAAGTTTTTTGGTTCGATTGCGGAAATAGTCTTTGAGAGCTTTAATATAGGCCGGCCGGCAATTCTGATCGCCAATACTATTGATGTGGACGTCATAGCCCTTGAGACCAAACGATTCAAGAAGCTTGTAGGCCATGAAGATTAACTCGGCATCAACCGCTTCCGAGCCATCGCCAATGGTTTCAACGTCTAATTGATAAAATTGACGATACCGACCGGCTTGAGGCTCATCGTGACGAAACATGGGATCAATACAATAGAGCTTCACGGGATGGGGACGAACGTTCATGCCATTTTCCAGATAAGCCCGCACTAATCCCGCGGTGGCTTCCGGTCTAAGGGCCAATATATCCCCGCCCTTGGTTTTGAGCGTGTAAATTTCTTTGGCCATAATATCCGACGTCTCGCCGACGGCCCGATTGAATAAATCTGCTGATTCTAAAACCGGCGTGCTAATTCGTTCAAAACCATAATATTCAAGCAGGCCCTCTATTTTCTTTTGGATATAACGCCAATACTTTTGTTCTTCAGGCAAAATATCGTGCATTCCCCGGACTGATTGGATTTGTTTAGATTTTAGTTTAGGCATGCGAGTATCTTGTATTTAGTATTAATACTGAATTTGAGGAATTTTTGCAACTTTTGAAAATGGCCAGAGGCGAATAAAGGCTTTGCCCGTAATAAGCGACTCATTAAGCGCGCCCCACACTCGAGAATCAGAACTGCGGAGACGATTGTCGCCTAACACGAAATATTCATTATCATCGAGCTTCGTTCGCATCGCGCCCAGTGTCTGCTGGCCGGCGTCAAGATAGGTTTCATCAAGAACTATGCCTTCGGGATGCTGGGCATTATAGACGGTTACCTTGTTATTTCTAATATCAATGGTCTCGCTGGGCAAACCGATAATGCGTTTGATAAAAAATTGGGATTGATCGAGCGGATAACGGAAAATAACCACGTCGCCTCGATTGGGAACCCCGAACGCATATGACAACTCATCAATAAAAAGATAATCCCCATCTTCAAAATTCGACTCCATCGATGCCCCTTTCACAAAAAACGGTTGAACGATATAATATCGAATCGGCAAAATAATAATCAGGGAAATGACAACAATCTTAATCGTCTCCCACAAAAATGCGAGCGCCTCGCTACGCAAACTTGGTGTTTGATAATCCTGAAGTGGCTTGTTTTCTTCTTGCATTTGAATATTTTAACAGAAATTTTTAGTAAAAGAAAGGCGGGCTCTGAAGAGCCCGCCAAGGGTACAAGACAGAAGAAAGAAGGTT
>JBBTRD010000002.1:0-15301 GCA_038065335.1 Patescibacteria group bacterium
ATATAACGTCTGTGACTCCGGAGACGTCTTTGATTGAAGCGATTAACTTGATTTTGAAAAATGGCTTTAATGGTTTGCCGGTCGTGGTCGGGGGTTATTTAGTTGGCGTCCTGACGGATTATGACATGATTATTCATGGAACTTCGATTCATTTGCCGACGTTTCTAAAACTTTTTCACAAAATCGATTTATATAAAAGCGACGCCGAACCAGTCAAAGAGGAATTGAAAAAGTTAGCAGTCTTGAAAGTGTCCGATGTCATGAATTTGAATCCGAACTATGTTAAAGAAACGAGCTCAGTTTTCGAGGTGATAGACCTATTTACTAAAAATTCGGCCAGCCCCTTACCGGTCGTGGATGAACAGAAAATTTTAACTGGCGTGATTGGTCGCCACGACATCGTCAGATTTATGGGCGAAGAAAAAATTAACGCTCAAATGTTTGAAAAACAGCTCCAAACCGAAGAAATTATCAACACTTTTGTTGACGGTTTTGATAAAAGATTTATGCTGGTATCCAAGGCGAGGGTGAAAATTTGGCTGGTGGCTAGTGTTTTGTTTGCCCTCGTCGGCTTCGCGATTGCCTGGATATTAATACTTCAGGTGAACATTAAGTAATTGAGTCGGTGTTTTGGAAGTCCACAGTTGTCAGTTACTTGACCGCTGTTGGGGGGGCTATAATTGATGGGTAACCAAAATCTTTGTTGGTCGAACGAAGAAATAAAAAATAATTTATCTTTACAAATGAAAAAAAATTTCAAAGTAATTGCAATCACGGTTATAGTGACTGTAATTATCCTTGTCGGTTTATTAGAAATTCAGAAGAGTAATGCGCGAGCTGGTGCCGTGGCGAATCTTAAGAGTATTTATCCTCAACTAAAGAGTTCCCAAGAGAAAATAGCCGCGACTATCGAGACGAACACGATTATCAGTCAAAATAAATCGTGGTTTGGTTTTTCGAATTCGAGCGCTAATAGGTGGAATGAAATACCAAACGATCAACCCGATATGAGGTGGTTAACTAGCTGGTACGGAAGTAGTTCTGGTGGTTCTAGTGTAGATACTTCGTGGGGTTACTATGATCCATCAACGGGAGAATTTACTCAAGGTCGTTAATCCTGACGCAACCAAATCAAAATCGCCCCATATGGGGCGATTTTGATTTGGTTGATAACTTTTCGACGTAAAAGTGCTAAAATCATAGTATGTCGTCATTAACATCAGAGGGATTTCTTAATCCTGACGCGGTTGTGGGGGAGTTTGGGATTACATCCGGCATGCGCATTGCCGATTTTGGTTGCGGCGCCGGCCACATTGGGATTCTTGTGGCTCAAAAGACGGGTAAAGATGGCTATGTCGTAGCTTTGGATATTATGGAAGACAAACTCGATAGTTTTAAGGCTCGAACTAAGGCGGCGGGTTTAGAAAATATCGAGACGAAACGGGCCAATCTTGAAATATTGGGCAATACCGGTCTCGGTGATGATACACAAGATATGGTTCTTTTGATCAATATTCTTTTTCAGTCTAATAAAAAGTCCGATATATTAAAAGAAGCGAAAAGAGTTCTTAAATCTGGGGGCTCGGCGATTTTGGTTGAATGGAAAAAAGGTGAGGGGGGCCTGCCCCGCCAAGGCGGGGGTTTTGGTCCGCCCGATGAGCTTCGAACCGAGGCTAGCGCAATGGAAGCAATGTTTACCGTCGAAGGCTTTGCATTAGTTCGTCAATTTAATGTGGGCCAATTTCATTACGGAATAATATTTCGGAAATAAGTGAACTCTAATAAGCTGATGTACATTTTGGTCGGGGTGATTGTGGTGGCGGTTTTCGTGACCATTGTTTTGGTTTTGCGAAATGTCGGCGGGGCGGTCGCCAAACCGGTCACTCTTCAGTTTTGGGGTGTTTTCGATAATCATAACGCTTTTGATAAAGTCATTTCTGATTTTAAGGTTCAGAATCCGGGCATCGACGTGAAGTATCAGTTGTTTACGTACGAACAGTATGAACAAGGGTTTGTGAACGCTCTAGCGGCCGGCACGGGTCCCGACATTTTGATGATTCATAATACTTGGCTACCCAAACACGGCGACAAGTTGGTGCCTCTGCCGACTACTGGCGTGCCCGATACTAAGAATCCATTTACTGTTCAAAATTTTAAAGATCAATTTGTGGATGTGGCCTATCAGGATCTCGTCTATAACAATCAAATTTACGGCTTGCCTTTGTATGTTGATACGTTAGGGCTCTATTACAATAAAGATTTATTCAATAGCGCCGGTATCACCCGGCCGCCCCAGACTTGGGGCGAGGTTAATGGCGATATTCAATTATTAACCAAACTTGATGGTCGCGGAAACATCACTCAATCAGGATTTTCGTTAGGCACAGCTCGCAACATTAATCGTTCGACTGATATCTTAATGGATATGATGATTCAATCGGGCGTGCAAATGACATCGACCGATCAGCGTTCGGCCACATTTGCGCAGACGATAAGCGGTCAGCGTGTCGGCGAGATTGCCCTGCAGTATTACACCAATTTTGCCAATCCTAGAAATCCGGACTATTCGTGGAATGATAGTCAACACTATGCAATTGATGCTTTCACCGAAGGTACATTGGCAATGATGGCCGGTTATGCCCATGACGCGCAGGTGATTCGTTCTAAAGCCCCGCGCTTAAATTTTGCCATGGCCTCGATGCCCCAAGCCTCAATGACTGATGTGCGTAACTTTGCCAATTACTGGGGTGTGGGAGTAGCCGCAAAATCAGCTCATCCTCTTGAGGCTTGGAAGTTTGTGAATTATTTAGCTTCCAAAGAAGGGGTGACAACTTATCTCAATGCTACGAGCCGGCCATCGGCTCGGCGTGATTTAATCGATCTCCAGCGCACTGATCCAGATCTGGGTACCTTCGCGGTCCAAGCTCTTTCGGCCCGTTCTTGGTTTCAGGCCGACAATGTTGCCATCGAAACTATTTTTGCCGACATGATTGATGATGTAAATTTTAATCGTTCCTCAATCCGAGATGCCATCAGTCGAGCTGAATCACGAGTAACGGTGCTCATGCAACGCTAGGCAAAAATTTACAATAACCAATTTACAATTTTCATTAAATGTATCAATTGACCAATTGAATCATTAAAAATTTATTGTAAATTGAAAACTGTAAATTGATAATTATTTAGTCGTGTTTAAGAATTTATCAAAAATAGTACTGATTACGGCGATACTTATATTCGCTGTGCCTCGCTCGGCTTCGGCTGTTAGTTGGTTTCCGCTTGTGCCGTGCGGACTAAATCAGCAACCTGTGGGCATAGATAAAAGCGTTCATGATTATACGCAGACTTGTAATCAGTGTCTCTTGATTAAACTTGGTAAGAACATTATTGACATGACCTTTTTTGCTATTGTACCGTCGGTCGGCACGCTCATGTTTCTCATTGCCGGTTTCATTATTCTTTTCAATGCTCGGAGTGGCAAGTCCGACGGGGTGGCTAAAGGGCGTCAGATTATGAAGGATACAGCCATTGGTATTGCCATCATTCTTGGGGCTTGGCTCATCACCAATTTTATATTAAAAAGTATTGCTAGTGACCAAGTTCTTAAAACGCCGTGGTATCAAATCCAGTGTACTACGGGTACGTTAAAGGATATTGTTGATGCAACCACGCCGATAGGTGGAGGAGCGGTCACAAAATATAAATGCAATACATCTAATATCTGCGAAGCAAATTCTACTGGCGAATACACCACCAACACCTGTGATGGTAAATGCCAAGCGCCTACGGGAGGTGTTTTGGTTGTTGCCATTGCCTCACTGCCGGATGCCACCCAAGGCACGGCTTATTCCCAAACTCTATCCGCCACCGGCGGTGTAACTCCATATATTTGGTCCATATCTTCCGGAGCATTGTCCGCCGGAATTTCCATTTCCGGAAATATTATTTCCGGAACTCCCACTGCAGCCGGCACGGCAACTTTCACTGTTAAGGTTGAGGACTCTGCCTCGCCGAAGCAATCAGCGACAAAACAACTAACAATCAAAGTAAATCCAACGACAGGTAGTTTGTGTTCACAACCCGCCCAACTGGCCGCAAGTAATAATGAGCCATATCCTAGAAAAAATGCACCAGAACTCGATAATTTATTAAGCTGTATCCGATCAAAATTACCCGGGGAGAATTTAGGTAGTCAGTTCACCTATGATAATAGCTACGAGTTGTGCAATTATACTCGCGGTCAAAGAACCTGCACTGCCAAATGTTCACATGCTGTTAATTCTTGTCATTATGGAGGCAAAACCGGTAGTCAAGGATCTTTAGCTGTTGATTTTGGTAACGATGCGATTGGAGACAGTATTATCCAGGCCGCAGTTTCGTGTGGTGTTCCAAGCGCCAAAGCAAGATGTGAAAATGCTGCTGGCGCGCGTGTTAATTGTGTTGGTGGTGGCGCAACACACGTCCACATATCAGCATTAAGTTGTGATGCAAAATAAGATTATTAAAATTGTTTTGGCATTATTTATTACTACGTTTGCGTTAGGTTATTTGGTTTCGGCCGAAATCGGTGACTATAATGCTGGTAGTTACGTTTTCCATCTCTATTATGATAATGGCAAGCTTGTGGCAGACCGAGACTTTAAATTTGTTTATGATGTTATTCCCAGCGATTATGTCGCGGGCCCGATTACTACCCAGTTTCCATATCGAGGAGAGGTTATAAACATAATGGGCGAGATTGCGGAAAGATTTCAATTTGACCCTCATAACATAGGAGCTTTGAAGGGCGGAATATCTGTTAACGCGCCGTATGTCGCTGATGGTCAAAAGGTGATTTTCTATGATAATCAAAATCAGCCGGTCTTAACTATTCCCGTCAGCGACAGTTCATTTTGTAATGATGACGGTATTTGTAATGTCGATCGGGGAGAGGATTCATCGAGCTGTCCAAAAGATTGCAAACAAGGTTTGGTTACTCCTTTGCCGACAGCAACACCCACTTCGTCAACCGGCGGTTCAAGCGGGCTATTGTCTGGTATTTTATACACTCTGGCGGGACTGGTGCTTGTCGGTCTTGTCTGGTGGATGTTTAAAAGGCATCATAACTCCAATAACATGCCCTTGTCTCCGTCTTTACCCACACCGCCCGCTCCACCTAACTCCAATAATCCAGTATAATGAAATTGATGAAAATCATAAATAAGCCAATTTTTCTTCTTATCTTCGTAGTAGTCGCTGTGTTTTTTGGTGTTCCTGCCCACAGAACTAATGCGGCTGCTTGTTTATTAAACAATGCCACATGGAGACAACCGGCCGCAAATACTGGTGACGTCGTCGAAGTCAAGATAGATGGTAATAACGATTGTTTGGGACAAAAAGTAACAATTGAAATTTGGTGGGATCAAATGTTTCCAACACCAGATACTCGTCGGGCAACAGTAGAGGCTGTTTTTCCATCAAATTCTTCCACGATAATCTATAAATGGACGGTTCCATCAGATACAAGTTGGACCGCATTCATTGATGCCCAATTTTATATTATAGCCAAAACTAATTCATCGGGGGCGGGAGCGAGTGTTGATTCTACCACCAATGGAAGTATCCCATATTTAAAGATTACCTCCATAACCAATCTTAATCCGGAAGTACAGATAACCGATTTTCATGTTACGCCGAAAGAAATTCCAGCCAATAAGACTTCGACCATAACTGCGACGTTAAAATTTCATGCCAATTCTCCGGCTTATCTTGTTCATAGATGTGTGACTGGCGTACAACTATTTCTACTAGATGATTCCGGAAGTAAAATTTATTCATCTGCAGTGAAAGCGCTGGACCAATTCACAAGTGATTATAATTTCGATTTTAATTATAACTATGATGCCAAAGGTGATGGAACGGTTAATTTAAGAGGAAAAATAGAATGCTGGGGAAACTCGCTTTTAGTTACTCTCCCAACGTCTTCTCCGGTTCCTTTAAAAATTGGTAGTGGTGGAACAGGAACGGGTCCTGGTGGTGGCACAGTAATTCCGGGCACAGCAACTAAATCATATTCTTTTAACATCACCAATCCGCTGAAGGGGGGACCGAATGATTTGTTTGATATCATCAATATCGTGACCCAATGGATTATATATATTGCGGTTCCGTTAGCGGTGCTTTGGATTATGTACGCCGGATTCCTAATGCTTACGGCCGGCCCGAAGCCGGAAAACTTTAAAAAAGGAAAGGATATTTTATGGTACACAATCCTTGGTCTGGCGATTATATTCATTGGTAAGGGATTTGTCACCCTTATTATCAGTATTATTCAACTTGGAGGGACATCATAGGGCTTGTGCCAATATCAATAATTAATTACGCTGTGTCTATGAGAAAATATTTCACACGGTTATCGGGGTGGGTTGGGGGACTGCTTTTGTCCCTGGTGCCCATTTTAGTTGATGCCGCCAGTTCACCATCTTTTGACGATTGGCTTGCGAGGTCTCCGGGTGTGAATCTTACAATTGGAAGTCTGTTTGGAATTATCGCCGGCTTGGCTTGCTGGAGCACCAGATTTATAACCGTGGTTATGGTGGTGATGATTATCTGGTACGGTTTTCAGATGATGGCTTCCCAAAGCAATGAAACCAAGTTCACATCGGCCAAAAAGAGCCTAGGTTATGCCGTGGTAGGCATGATTGTGGTTCTGGGCGCTTATACAATTATCGCTACGGTTGCGAATACCATTGAAGGAGTTGGCCAGCAGAACCTGTCGTTTAGAGGGGCCCAATATACAATGTTTATCCCGTTAAGTTGCGGGGGATACTAGGCAGTATTTATCAGGTATCATTTTCCAGTTTCCAATGCTCAAATTCCAAATTCCAAAAATCAGAATCGCCATTCCTTATGTAGTAATCCTTGGTTTTCTTGCTCTACCTTTGTTAGTGCAAGCGGAACTGCCCCCCGGTAGCGCCATTACGATAGACGATGTCAGTGGTATCGTTGGTATTATCGCTCGATTTATGATCGCGATGAGCATGGTTTGCGCCGTGATTTTTATTGTCTTGAGTGGTATAATGACGATGATGGCTCAAGACGATCCGGCCAAGTTTTCAAAAGGGCTATTGCGCTTAAAGCATGCCGCGATTGGCGCAGGAGTGGTTCTGGCGACGGGGGTGATTATTAATACCGTGGCCGCGCTGGTAGATCGTTCGTTCTTTTGTCAGATTAGTATTTTGGGAATATGCCTATACTAACAACCTACAACCTACAATCTACAACTCGGAATCGATCAGACGTTTTTTGTCGTGGGTTGTTAGTTGTAGGTTGTAAGTCAATTATGAAAGGGGGTGGCTATGAATAGACTACAAAAATTAGCATACGCGGGGTTTGCGTTGGCGCCCGCCGGCCTCCCCGTGATGGGAGCTCCGGTTACGCTTTCGGAAATTCAAGATCGCATCCAGACAGTGGCCCAATTTTTGATTGTCGTTAGTATGGTTATCGCGGTGATCATGATTGTTTACGGCGGTATTCGTTGGATGCTTGCGCCGGATGATTCGAAAGCGGCAAAAGCGATTATCAGGAACGGTATTATTGGCGCGGCAATCGTGTTGGCTGTCGGTGTCATCTTACAGACCGTTGCCGGTTTTGTGACTCGCTCTTTCTTCAGCTAGTAAGTTACGCATGCATAAATCTAAAATCCGTCCCGCTTAGCGGGACGGATTTTAGATTTATGGCCCCGACGAGCTACTCCGACGATTCTGTCGGAGCGTGCTGTCGGGGAGCCGACAGAGTTCTCAAGGAGTGTTGGGATACCCACTCCGGGAACCAAAGCGTCGGCTTTGAAAAAATCTCAAAAAATCGGTAGTATTACCAAGTATCTTTATGAAAAGATATCGTGGATGGAGCCCTTGGCAGACACCAAGAACCTTAGTATAATTAATGCATGAAAAGATTATCTAAGATTAAAATAAAGTGGAGTTCTAAATTTGCTTATGCTATGGGACTCTTAGCCACAGATGGGAACTTGTCTAAAGATGAAAGACACATAGACTTTACTTCCAAAGATAAAGAGCTGGTTAGTAAGTTTAGAGAGTGCTTAGGAATTGATAATAAAATAGGAATAAAATATCGAGGTAGGGACGATTATCAAAGGAAACAGTATTTTAGGGTCCAAGTAGGAGATATTAATTTCTATCAATTTTTATTGTCTATTGGTCTGAGTCCAAAAAAGTCAAAAACACTAGATTCTCTGGATATTCCAGAAGAGTTCTCTAGTGATTTTTTGAGAGGCTGTATTGATGGGGATGGGAGTATTGGGTCTTTTAAACATCCAGAAAGCAAATATCCACAATTACGAGTGAGGTTGGTTTCTGCTAGTCGGAACTTTCTAGAATGGATAAAATTAAGGATAGAAAGCACCACTAAGATTAAGGGTGGCTGGATATGTAAATCAAAAGATATTTTCCTATTGTCATATGGAAAATCAGATTCAATGAAGTTGTTAAGGTTTTTATATAAAGACAAAGATTGCATTTGCTTAACGAGAAAATTTGAAATTGCAAAAAGTTTAATGGGCGAGTGGCGGAACTGGGATACGCGCGGCGCTTAGGACGCCGTTCCGAAAGGATTGTGGGTTCAAATCCCACCTCGCCCACCAATAAACTAAAGACCCCGCCGAGGCGGGGTCTTTAGTTTATTGGTAAGGATTCGGGTCCGTTGGGTACAGACTTGGTGATTTGTAGTCTGAATAAAATGTTTTACTGGTGCTGGCACCGTTGGCAAAATTGATGGTCCGAGTGAAATATGCTTTCATGGCGCCGTCGGGCTGGATGTCGTATTGAAAAGGTCCGGTCATAGTGACAACTCGGCCGTCGCTTTTGCCATATATTTCAAATATTAAATTCTTGCCCATGATATGAGTTTGAACGAGCACTGGACCAGATGTGTTGTTAATGAATCTCAAATCGCTTGAGCCGGGATAAATGGTGGCGTCAAAGCCTTGAGGTTCATAGTAATTAACGGGAAAAGCATGAGGCTTGCGCTCCACGATAGGGAAGCCGGCCATAATGGCCGCCCGAAAGAGCGTAGTTGATACTTGGCAGATGCCTCCGCCGTATTCGTATTCAATCTTGCCGTCTTTGATTACTTTTTCCGGCGCATAGCCTTGAGATGCTGTCACATCACCCAGAACAGTATTAAAAGAGAATGTTTCATTTGGTTTGACAATGTAGCCATTATATATTTTGGAAGCAACTTTAATATTTTGGATGCGGGCCAGGGTTGAGCCGGTAAAATTTGATTCGCCGACGGCGAGACGGTCGCTGATACCGAGCGAGTTTATTTTTTCAGCCGTTATGGCCGGTTCAGTCGTCTCTAGCGCAAGAGCAATCTCCGATTTATTAGCGAGGAAACCTTGCTCAAGTGCAATCACGGTTTTAGGAATGTTAAGTTCCTGGCCATTTTGAGCGGGCGTCAAAATAACAGCTACGCCATTTTCGATGGTAAACTTGGCATCAATGGGGGCACGGCTTGTTTTATTGGCTAAATCAATAACATAATCATCCAAGTCGTTGGTAAAGCGGATGTCTTTTTGGCCCGTGTAATCGCGGGTATATGATTCTGTCCAGTTGGTAATTTCTCCCTTTTTGATAATAAATTTCTTATTGCCAACTATTATAGACGTGTCGTGACTCGAGGCTTGATTAATAAGCGACGCCATGTTTTTAACTGGTGTTGGCGGTGGCGAAGAAAGAGTGCGAAAATATACAATAACACCAAGCGAAAACGCGACGAGAACAATAACCCCGGCGATAATAAGCCGGGAGACAAGGGTTCGGAAAAAAGATGGGCGAAACATGAGAGAAATCAGCCCAGCATATCAACCTCGACTTGCTTCCAGCTTTGTTATTCGCAAGCGAATAACTGGTCGGGGTTGTATTACTGGGTCAACCGGATATTTTAAGTTTTTTAGTCCGGTTTTTCTCCAGTTTTGGGAGGCGAATAGTTAGAATGCCGTTTTTGTAGCTGGCCTTGGCGCTTTCGGGATCGACATCAACCGGAAGAATAACGGCTCGCGAAAACGCGCCCCAGTAAAGTTCACGATGGAAAAAACCTTCAGCGCTAACCTGCTCTTCGGCTTTACGGACGCCTTTGATGGTAATCATATCTTTGGTAACTTGAATATCAATATCTTCAATTTTAGCTCCGGCAATAGTTGAACGAATAACTATATCATCGTCAGTTTGATAAACGTCAACCGTCAAATGGCCCTCGTCTTTTGACGGGGCAGCTTTCTTACTGGCTGTTAGTGAGACAGGGTAGTCAGAATTTTGATTATTGTCGGAAAAAAAGTCTTGCATGGATAGAAAGCGGGATTAGGTGATGGAGATTTCTTTTTCGGTTGCCACGGAAAGGCGGGGAATGTAGCCTTGGGATCTTTTCTTTATTTTATCAAATAATAAGAAAACAAGAAATGCCATCACACACAGGAGGCCGACCGACAACAGGAGTCCATGAAGTTGGTTGTCAGTGCTGGCAAGGAAGATATTAAATGTGAAGTGAAATAGGGTCGCAATCAAGAGTCCGACAATAATTAATTTTTTGCGATGATTTTGAAAGAACCAGGATAAAGCCAGGAAATAGCCGACAATTCCGGAGGATAAGGCATGAAGAAGGGTCGCGCCCAGCGAGCGCAAGGCCCAGATAGTGAGAGTTGTTTGAATGCCGTCGGGAATGGTGCGAAAGAGGACGAGGATATTTTCAATAGCCGCGAACCCAAGACCGGTTATTATCATGTACACCATGGCGTCCACCGGCTCGTCAAAAGCCGAATCGGTAAGGGCAATAATTCGAACGGCATAGTATTTAATGAATTCTTCAATGAAAGCCGCCCACAGGAAAAAGAGTGATCCTTGGGCAATCAGAGCATTGAGCGGGGTCCAATAACCGACCTGATTGAAGCCTATTTGGAGAAGTACCGCGACAGGAGAGATGATAATCCCCATCAGAAAAGTTTTAGTGATGAGATATTTTGGTTCTGGATGACAATCCTGGTGGTAAAAGAAAAACATCCAGACGAGACTGGGCAGGAGACCGAGCGCGACCAGTAATCCGGCAGTTACAGGAGACATCACTATATTATAAGTTTTTTATATCGAAGTGGCGAGCGTTACTCGGGCCACTTTTCAACCATGAGTAGCTGTTTGTCGGGGATTTGAAGTTTTGAGTAAATTTCTTCGGTGATAAAAGGCATGAACGGGTGCAGGAGCTTAAGACAGGTGACCAAAATTTCCAAAAGCATCCGTTGGGCCGACGCTTTAATTGCCGGGTCTTCACTGGTGAGCTTAACCTTTGATTCTTCGATGATTTTATCGGCGAAAGCGTGCCAGATATAGTGATATATTTTTTCTCCGGCCATATAAAAACGAAATTCTTCCATATCTTTGGTAATATCTTGAGAAACAACGGCCAAGTCGTCTATTAATTTCTGGTCTTCCGTTGTGAGGAGCGATTTTTGAAATTCCGTCGAATCGGGAATGCTCATAAGGATAAAGCGAGCGATGTTCCATAATTTGTTCGAGAAATTTCGATACCCCCTTATTTTTGGTTCCGATAACTTACTGTCTGTGCCGGCAGTGGTACCTATAATCAGCGACATCCGAACCGCATCGGCCCCGTATTTACCTATCATTTTGAGCGGGTCGATATTATTGCCTAATGATTTTGAAATCTTTCTTCCTTTCTCATCCCGCACCAATCCATGTAGATATACTGTTTTGAATGGAACCTGTTTGAGGTGAAAACCGCTCATCATAATCATTCTGGCAACCCAGAAAAATAAAATATCATATCCGGTTTCTAGAATTGTGGTGGGGTGATATGTGGCAAGATCGTTCGTCTGGTCTGGCCAGCCAAGAGTAGAAAATGTCCAAAGAGCGGAAGAAAACCAAGTATCTAATACGTCAGGATCCTGCTCCCAACCTTCGCCGGCCGGTTTTTCTATACTGCATTTGATTTCTTGGTCACGATACCAGATAGGGACTCGGTGACCAAACCAAATTTGGCGGCTGATACACCAATCTCTAAGGTTATCAATCCAATGGAAATATGTTTTTGTGGAATGCTCCGGAATTATTTTAATTTCTCCACTAGCAACTGGATCGCGCATAATGTCTTTAAGTGTTTTATTTCGACCATGGATTTTTTTGGTTACATTCACAAACCACTGTAATTTTGGCAGGGGCTCAATAATGCCACCCGTTCTTTGAGCCGTACTGATGTTTTGAATTATTTCCTCCTCTTTTTCCAGAAGACCATTCTCTTTTAACCATTGAACAACAAACTCTCTTGCTTCTGTCACTTTTTTGTCCAGCAAATTCTCTCCACCAACCGTCATTCGGCCATACTCGTTTATAACCTGTTTTTTGGATAAGTCGTGGCGTTCCGCTATTTCCCAGTCAATCGTTGAATGGGCGGGAGTTACGCCCAAAGCGCCCGTGCCGAATTCGGGGTCCACTGATTTATCCGCGATTATTTTTATATGAATGGAAACTCCGGCAAACTCAAGGTCGTATTCTTTTCCGACATATTTTTTGTAGCGCGCATCATCGGGATGGACCGCTACGGCCGTGTCGCCGACTTTTGTTTCAGGGCGGGTGGTGGCGATTGAGACAGGAAAGTCCTTTGAGTATCTGAAAGTATATAGTTTTGTTTTGCGTTCTTCATAAACGATTTCGTCGTCGGAGATGGTGGTCTGACCTTTCGGGTCCCAGTTCACAATACGATTGCCTCGATAAATTAGTCCTTCTTCGTACATTCGGATGAATGCTGCCATGACTGCTCGATAACGAATGCCGTCCATGGTATAGGCATAACGGCTCCAATCAACCGATGCTCCCATCGCTCTGATCTGGCTTAATATGGTTGCCTTGTTTTCTTCGACAAACCGGTCGATTCGCTTTAAAAGTTCTTCTCTTCCCAAATCGTGGCGATTCTTGCTCTCTTTCTTTGAAATATCTTTTTCAACACGAGCCTGAGTAGCAATCGCCGCCGAATCGGTTCCGGGAATCCATAAAGCTTTTTTATTGTTCATGCGGGCATAGCGGATAAGGACGTCTTCGATAGCAAGCATTAGGGCGCTGCCCATATGAAGAATGCCCGTTACGTTTGGCGGGGGAAGAACAATCGAATATGGTTCTGTTCTTTCGCCGGGCAAATTGTCGGGGTTGAAAAAGCCGCTGTCTTCCCAGCGTTTGTAGATTTTGTCTTCCACTTCGGTCGAATTGTAAGTTTTAGGCAACTCTTCAGGCATAGTAGTTCGAGTATAACTTTTTAATGCCTTTTTCTCAATGTTTTATCTTAATTCGTAATTCTTGCTTCTTAATTCTATCTGTTGAAGCCGAGGTTGGGTTGCATGTTGACTAATTGCCATGAGGCGTTGGTAGAATTATTTTGATAAGCAAAATAGCCGGCCAAAGCAATCATGGTTGCGTTGTCGCCGGTATAAGCGAGAGGCGGACAGGAAAAAACGAGGTCCTCTTTTTCTGTTGCGGTTCGAAGACAATTGCGCAAAAGTGTATTAGCCGATACGCCACCCGAAAGCATAATGGCTGAAACATTATTATCTCGGGCCGCCTGAATAGTTTTTCGAACGAGCACATCAATGGCCGCTTCTTGAAATGACGCGGCGATATCAGCTTTTGTTTGGCCGTTAATTTTCGTATCTTTTTCTTTTAAATCTCGAAGTAAATAAAGTACGGCCGTTTTTAATCCCGAAAAACTAAAATTAGAATTCTTGGAATGAAGCATGGGGCGGGGAAGAGGAAATCGGTTTCTGTTGCCCTTTTCAGCAATTCTGGAAATCTCCGGACCACCGGGATAACCTAAACCCAACAAGCGGGCGACTTTATCAAAGGCTTCGCCAACGGCATCATCCATCGTTTCGCCAATCAATTGAAAGTCTTCATAATCTCGCATCAAAACAAGTTCAGTGTGTCCGCCGGAAACAATCAGATTCATTGCTGGGAATAGATTTGTCTTTGGAATTTGGGATTTGGTACTTGGAATTTCTCCGATTGATGGTAGCCAGTTGGAGTAGATGTGACCTTTTAAATGACTTGTTCCGACAAGTGGTTTGTCGTAAGTCATGGCAATAGTCTTGGCAAAAGCAATGCCAACCAATAGGGCCGGCCCAAGTCCGGGGCCGTGAGTAACGGCAATAAGGTCAATTTCTTTTTCTTCGCCGAAGGCGGATCCGCCTTTGGCGGAAAGATTCCTGATACCCGCGGTTTTTAGTGCCGTTTCAAAGACGTGAGAAATGTTTTTCACGTGTTCGCGGGCGGCAAGATTTGGCACCACCCCGCCGAATTCGGCATGGAGTTTTATTTGGGACGAAACGATATTGGCTCGAATTTTAATATCTTCCGGACCACCGATATCCAGTACCGCCACTGCCGTTTCGTCGCACGAGGTCTCGATCCCCAGAATGATCATATGGTCTATGTTATCACAAATCATGCACTGTATTTATTTGCTAAATAAATACGATCGTATCAATTTAGCAATAGATTTATTAATTTAATCTAAACATTTTTCTAATATCTCCATCTCGGTCGATACTTTCTGTGGTTATAAAACGGGTATATTTTTTTATATTCTCTTCATCCAATATATCTTCAAGAAAAGAGGGTATTTTATATGGATAGACCCAGATGCTCTTTTGAAACTCTCTAAATCCAATAGTCCTTATTATGAAACGCAAATAGTCCCTATGCTTTCTCTTTGTTTCCGGAATATCAAAAAAAATAATTCTCCATTTACCATCCCAAACTTTATCTTGAACCGTATAAGTGTGAGCTTCCGCGTTAATAAATGCCATAAAAGATTCTTTCGCGCCTTTAGGAGTAAGCGTAAAGATGTCTTTGTTTTTCTTGACTAAGCCATTTTTACACAATCGACCAAGAGAAGTTTGGATGGTATTTTTATTTTTGCCATAGCAATATTTCCGGGCGTATTTATGCGGAAAGAAAGAATTCACCGTGATAGCGGGCAGTTCCCACATCATGGCCAAAATAGTTTTTGCGACAGAAGCACCTTTTGTATTCATCTTGCTATATTACAACGATCGTATTTATTTAGCAATGAGTTTAATAATTCTTAATAATCTGGTATATTATGTGAGCAAGATAATAGAAATTGGCGCCATCGTCTAACGGTTAGGACAGCGGCTTTTCAAGCCGTCAATCGGAGTTCGATTCTCCGTGGCGCTGCAAAAATAAAAAATACCGCGTGTTACTTGCGCGGTATTTTTTTAAATTAA
>JBBTRD010000003.1:0-8543 GCA_038065335.1 Patescibacteria group bacterium
TTCTACAAAATATGGTTCGAGCCGATGTTTTTCTCCGGGTTCTTTTGCGGTTTTGAGCAGTGCGGCTCCGCCGCCTTTCGGATTTTTCGCGGGGGGACTTCCTCTCGCCGCCGAAGGCGGGGCGAGGCATTGACTTTTCCAACGTGGTGCCGCTGGTCGGAGTCGAACCGACATGAGATTTTACTCTCGATGGATTTTGAGTCCATTGTGTCTGCCAATTCCACCACAGCGGCAATGTCTCATCTTACCATTTTCGGCCCAAGTTTTCAACCGATTCGACAATTGAAATTTTTGTTAAATAGGTTAGAATGAGACTAATTACTAATGGCCCTGCCTGCCGGCAGGCAGGTGAGTTCTAAAACACTATTTCATGGCACGCGTAATTACAATTTGTAATGCCAAAGGCGGGGTTGGCAAAACTACCACGGCCATAAATTTGTGTGGTTATCTAGCGGCGATGGGCAAATATGTTTTATTGGTGGATATGGATCCACAGGCTAATGCGACAGCAGGTATAGGCACGGCCATGAACGAACAAGACGGAAATATTTATCATGCCATTGTAAACGATTATAATCCCCATCATATTATCAAGAAAACGTCTCTATTTGGTTTTGATATTTTACCGGCGGCTCAAGAACTTGCCGGGGCTACTGTGGAACTTGTTAGTATGGAAGAGCGAGAATTTCGTTTAAAAAAAGCCCTTAATTCGGTAAGAACTAATTATGACTATATTCTTATTGACTGTCCGCCATCTCTGGGTCTTTTAACCGTGAACGCTTTGGCGGCGGCCGAACGGATTATTATTCCTGTGCAGTGCGAGTATTACGCGCTGGAAGGGCTCGGACAACTTCTTAAAACGATTGAATTGGTTCGTCAAGGATTGAATCCGGATTTGCAGGTCTTGGGCGTTTTGCTTACAATGTATGATAAGCGAAACCAATTGGCCCATCAGGTTGTGAATGAAGTCCATCGCAATTTTCCCGGCCGCGTCTTTGATGCCGTGATTCCGCGAATGGTATCTTTGGCCGAAGCGCCAAGCTTTGGAAAAACAATTCTGCAATTTGACCCGAATTCCAAAGCGGCCCGTGCCTATCGCCAATTGGCCGAAGAAGTAATAAAATACAGTAATTAACCCGACACCAATACACGAATGGACGCGAATGATACGAATAAAATCATACTGAAAGACCTGTCGTATAAGTTAAATGGTATATTTTTCAAAGTTCATAATAAATTAGGCAGATTTTTAAAAGAAAAACAGTACGCAGATGAAATTGAAAAGTTTTTTAAGAATGAGAGATTGAATTATCAAAGGGAATTCACGCTTAAAAATATTTCTGGAATAGAGCACAATAGGGTTGATTTTCTTGTTAATAATGAGATTATTGTAGATGTAAAAGCCAAGCGGATTGTAACAAAAGACGATTATTATCAAATGTTGCGTTATTTAAAATCAGCTAATCTAAGGTTGGGTTTAATCGTTAATTTTAGAAATACATATTTAAAGGCAAAACGAATAGTTGGCAATTAGTTATTTGTGTTATTCGTGTGTATTCGTAAATTAGTGTCGCTTTATGTCTATGAATAAAAAATTTTTTGGACTGGGCAAAGGACTGGGCTCTTTGATTCCCGAAGGAGCGAAAGCGATGTCGCCGACGGCTCAAAAAGAGAATGTTTTTTATGTGGAAGTGGCCAAGATTGACGCTAATCCTGACCAGCCTCGTCAAAATTTTGATGAAGAAGCGCTCAAAGAATTGGCCGGCTCGATTCGCAAATACGGTGTCCTTCAGCCGTTACTAGTTTCCAAAGTGGAGACCCTGTCGGTCAGGGGAATAGACGTTTCATATAATTTAATCGCTGGTGAGCGTCGCTTGCGGGCGGCCAAGATGGCCGGTCTGCCCCACGTGCCCGTGATTATCCGTGATGATTTCAAGCACGATCGGGATCGGCTGGAAGTGGCTTTGATTGAAAATGTTCAGCGCGAAGACTTGAACCCATTGGAAGAAGCCGAGGCCTATCAGAAACTTTCCAAAGAGTTCAGTCTCACCCAAAAAGAAATCGCCGACAAAGTCGGCAAGTCCCGCGAAGTTGTCGCCAATACCATTCGTTTGCTTGGTTTGCCTCAAGATATTCGAGATTCTCTTCGGGCGGGCAAGATCGCTCGGGCTAGCGCTCGCGCCCTGCTCGCCTTCAGCGACCCGGCCAAACAACGCGAGGTTTACCAAAGCATTCTGGCGGGCGGTGTTTCCTCGCGCGATGTCGAGACGGCGGCGGCGGTGAATAAACCCACTATCAAAAAAGCTCGACCGACGGATGGCAAATTTGTTGAATTGGAACGCAACCTTGCTGATACTCTCGGCACCCATGTTTCCATTCAAGGCGCCGTCGCCTCCGGCGGAAAAATCATCATCAAGTTTGCCTCGTTAGAAGATTTGAATAAGATAGCGAAGTCGATTATTGATTAAGTCTTTTTGGATTGGCGGGTTAAGGCCAGATGACTTTTGATGTGATGGCGGGCTTGGGCGGTGCGGACTATTTTTAACCAATCCATCGAGGGTTTTAATTCTTTGCCCTTACCTTTGATAATTTCCACGACGTCGCCGTTTTTAAGGTTAGTATCGATGGCCACCATTTTACCGTTAACCTTGGCGCCCCGGATGGCATGACCAAGATCGGTGTGAATGGCATAAGCAAAATCAACCGGCGTTGCGCCTTCGGGCAAATCTTCAACATCACCTTTGGGGGTGAACACAAAGATGCGATCTTTGAAAAAATCTATCTTAAGAGCAGAAAAACTTTCTTCTGTTCCGACATCGGCCAAAAAATCTTTAAGGCGATTAATCCAGTTGAGTTCTTTAGCATTGGCTTTGATATTTTTTTTGCCGCCTTCGCTGTAGGCCCAGTGGGAAGCGATACCGTTTTCGTTATAGTCCTGCATTTCCGGCGTCCGGATCTGGATTTCCATAATTTTACCTTTTTCGCAGAAAATCGTGGTGTGAAGAGATTGATAGCCATTAGGCTTGGGCAGGGCGATGTAATTTTTGATTAGGCCGGGGAGAGGCGTGTAATGAGCGTGAATAATACCGAGAACTTCGTAGCAAGATTTTATATCCGGTACGATGATGCGCATGGCCATAATATCGTAGATTTTACCCATGTTCATCTCTCGGCGCAGTAATTTTTGATAGAGGCTGTATAAATGCTTGGCTCGAGAATGGATATTTATAATTGGTATACCGGCATTGATAAGATGCCATTCCACGACCGGTTTGGTCCGTTCAAGATAGCGGGCAAGATCCTTATGTTTTTCTTTTATTTTTCTTTTTAACCATGCATATTCCATTGGATGGGCATATTGAAAAGCCAAGTCTTCAAGCTGGCCTTTCCAGTCGCCCATGCCCAAGCGAGCGGCAATAGGCGCGTAGATTTCGAGAGTTTCAAAGGCCACTCGTTCCCGATCGGCCGGCAGACGATATTGAAGGGTTTGCATATTGTGCAAACGATCGGCCAGCTTGATAAGAATCACCCGCAAATCTTCCGCCATGGCAAAAAACATTTTTTTGAGCGTCTGGACATATTGATTTTTAGATTTACCTGTTATGCCCGGCTGGTAATCAATTTTTTTTAGTTTGGTCACACCTTCCACGAGAAAAGCGACATCGGCGCCAAAGTTATCGGTTATTATTTTACTGGTTATGGCCGTGTCTTCCAGAGTATCATGAAGCAGTGCCGCAATGATACTGGCGGAGTCAAAATTTAAGCCAGACAGAAGTTCCGCAACGGCGAGAGGATGAGTAATAAAATCTTCACCCGAAAGTCTTTTTTGTCCCGCGTGAGCTTTTTCGGCTAAGGCAAAAGCCCGCCTTATAAGCTCGTGTTCCGAATCTGAATACTTGCCGTTATTTACAAAATCGACACCGGCCATAAATGACTGCTGATTTTTTAGATCTTTTTTGTGTTCTTACACTTCGGGAAGTTTGAACAGGCCTTAAACTTGCCGAATTGACCGCTGCGGATGATAAAATGACCGGTGCCGCATTTGTCGCAGACTTCGTCGGTCTGGATGGGCGCTTCAGCGCCTGTTGGCGGAGTTTTCTTTTCAATATACTTGCAGTTGGGGTAATTGGAACAGGCGGTGAAATTGCCATACCGGCCGGATTTCACAACCAAATTACCGACATGACATTCGGGACAAGTTTTGCTGGCATTTGATTGGTTTAACATTTTTTATTCTCCTATAGAGGTTTAGCCTCTATAGATTTGTTAGCTTTTTTCTTGGGGCCGTAGGTGCGGGTTGCTTTGGGTGGTTTGGCTTTCCAAGCGGCCAAAGCTTCTTGGAGTTCTTCTTCGTTTTCCGGTTTCTTGCTCATCAGGAAAGTGCAATCGGGCCAGCGGGAACAGGCGTAGAATAATTTGCCTCGGCCGCGGGATTTCTTTTCCACGACATCGCCGACATTACAACCGGGACACTTAAATCCCGTCTTAGTGAAGATTTTCATTATACCCTTGCAGGCGGGATAATCAACACAGCCCAAAAAATAACCGAAGCGGCCGCGTTTTACTTCTAGGGGCTTGGAACAGAGAGGGCAGACTTCGCCCTTAGTTTTTTCTTCTAGCTCTTTAATTTTGGCGGCTTCTTCGGGGAGAGGAAGACTGACTTTGCTGCCCGGTTCGGGACAAGCGAGGAATTTACCCATCCGGCCGAATCTAACCAGCATCATTTTTCCGCAATGCGGGCAAGGGGTGGTGGATTCGACAATCAGTTTTTCAACACTGCTCGTTTTTTCTTTAAGGTTCTTTGAGAACGGGGTGTAGAATTCTTCGACGACGGGGACCCATTTAATTTTGCCTTCGGCGATGTCGTCGAATTCTTCTTCGATGTGGGAGGTAAAATTAACATCAATCACTTCCGGAAAATTGGCGACGAGCATATCGTTGACCGAAAAACCGATTTCGGTAGGCTTATATTTCTTATCTTCTTTTTCCACGTAACCGCGATCTTGAATAGTGGTGAGTGTCGGCGCGTAGGTCGAAGGACGGCCAACGCCGGCCGATTCAAGAGTTTTGATGAGGGAAGCGTCAGTGTATCTGGGGGGCGGTTCGGTAAAGTGCTGGTCTTTGGCGAGATTGATGAGATTTAATAATTCTCTTCGGGATAATTCCGGGAGCTGGCCTTCTTCGTAAGAATCTTCTTCGGTTTTTTCGTCGTCTTCTTTGGCTTCGGTGTAGGCTCGGATAAAACCGTCAAAGGTAATAACCTGTCCGTTCGCTCGAAAACCATAATTTCTTAATTCTTGATTCTTGCTTCGTGCTTCTATTTCAACCGCGGTTTGATCAAGAATGGCGACTTGCATTTGACAAGCGATGGTCCGTTTCCAGATTAATTCGTAAAGCCGATGCTGGCCCGAATCCAGATTCTTATCGAGACTGTCGGGTAAGCGGGATAAATCAGTCGGGCGGACGGCTTCGTGAGCTTCTTGGGCGCCTTTGGATTTATTAAGAAATGAACGGGGCGCGTCAAGGCAATACTTGGCGCCGAATTCTTTTTTGATGACTTCTTGGGCTTGGGCGAGAGCGATTTCAGAAATATGCAAACTGTCGGTGCGCATGTAAGTAATCAGACCTGTTTCATACAATCGTTGGGCAAGGGTCATGGTTTGTTTGGCCGAAAAACCTAATTTCTTGGCCGCTTCTTGTTGGAGCGTGGAAGTGGTAAAAGGCGCCGAAGGCGTTCGGCGGACTTCTTTTTTCACGACATCAATGACTTTGTATTCGGCTCCGACCAATTCGTCGGTTATTTTTTGAGCGTCAGCGGGATTTTTAATGCCTAAGCGGTCGATTGATTCTTCGCCCCCGCCTGTCCGGCCGGCAGGGATTTTAACGAGGCGGGCTTTGAAAGTTTTGGCTTCGTCTTTTTTAGAAAGGTCAGCTTCGACGGACCAATATTCTTGAGGTGTAAATTTTTGAATTTCACGTTCGCGTTCAACAATCAGACGAACGGCGACACTTTGAACTCGGCCGGCGGAAAGACCGGAGCGGATTTTCTTCCACAAAAAGGGCGAGAGTTTGTAGCCGACGAGACGGTCGATAATCCGGCGGGCTTGTTGGGCGTCGACGAGGTTTTGATCAATTTCTCGCGGGTGAGCGATGGCATTTTCGATGGCCGGTTTAGTGATTTCATGGAAAACAACCCGTTGCGTATTTGTGTCGGTTTTTAGCCCTAGGGCTTGGACAAGATGCCAAGCGATGGCCTCCCCCTCGCGGTCAGGGTCGGTGGCCAGAATAACCAGATCGGCTTTTTCGCTATCTCGTTTGAGTTCACCGACAATCTTTTTAGCTTTGGTGGGGATGATATATTCAGGCTTGAAATCGTGAGCGATATCAATACCGATACCTTTCTTGGGTAAATCACGGATGTGGCCGAAAGACGACTTAATAATAAAATCGCCGCCGAGAAAGCGACTTATTGTTTTGGCCTTGGTGGGACTTTCCACTATAATCAACCGCATAGTTTAAAAATTTAAAGTTTAAAACTGATTTATTCGGCTTTGCGGAATATTCCGCCGGCCATTTGTTTGATGTGGCCTTGAATTTCCATGAGGGCCAAAGCGCCCATAATTTCCGATGCGCCAAGCTTGGTGTGTTCGATAATATTATCGATGTTTAATGGCCCGTGCGTTTCCAGTATAGCAAGAATCATAGCATGGGTCGGGTCCGTTGTGGACAGATGGGAAGATTTAGCAATGGGAAGCTTTGAATAATCATCTAATACATCGTGGGCGGAAGCGACGAGTTTCGCGCCGAGCCGAATGAGTTTATGGGGGCCCATTGATTTCGATGAAAAGATATTACCCGGAACAGCGAAGACGTCGCGACCTTGTTCTGTAGCCAAGCGGGCGGTGATAAGGGATCCGCTTTTTTCATCGGCCTCGACGATAAGAGCGCCTTTAGACAGACCGCTGATAATACGGTTTCGTTCAGGAAAAGATTCTTTCCCCGCGGGCTTCTTTCCCGGATGCTCTGAAATAATCAGTCCGTCATTTTTTAAAATATCCTGCCCGAGCCGAAGATTGGTTTCGGGAGTTATTAAATTGATACCTGAACCAAGAATGGCAATAGTTTTGCCGCCACAATCAAGAGTGGCGCGGTGAGCGACAGCGTCAACACCTAATGCCAAACCACTAACGATGGTGAAGTGGCGGGCGAGGCCGGGGACGATTTGTTGAGTGGCTTCTCGGCCATAGGGCGTTATTGAACGCGTACCGACTACGGCGAAGCATTCGGTGTTCAATAAAGAAACATTGCCTCGGCAATACAGCACGGCCGGCGGATCACTGATATGCCGTAGTAATTTGGGATATTTTTTTGATTTCAGATGCAGTTCGATAGTTGGATATTCCATTATTAGTCTATATTACCTTGAGAAACTGGAAAAAAGCAAACCCATGTGCTATTCTATGCTCACAATATGCATTTGTCTGTTATTATCCCAGCCAAAAATGAAGAAAGATTTATTGCGTCAACCGTGACTTCAGTTTATGAATATTTAATGGCTCGTCATATTGAACACGAAATTTTAGTAGTTACGAATCGTTCGACTGATAAAACAGGGGAGATTGTGAATCAATTGTGTGTTTCAACAGTTCCCACGGTTCGTCTTTTAGATTATCCTAATAATGGAGGTAAGGGTTTTGCGGTTCGCGAAGGAATGCTACAAGCTAAAGGTGATTTTCGCTTGTTCATGGATGCTGATAATTCTACATCCATTAATCACATCGAAAAGATGATGCCATATTTTGATCAAGGTTACGGCGTAGTTATCGGGTCTATTGCCGTGAAAGGCAAGAAAGTGGCCAAGGGCAGTGAACCTTTTTGGAGAATCATGTTTGGCAAGATGGGCAATATTTTTATTCAAATTATGGCTGTACCCGGGATCCACGATACTCAACGAGGATTTAAAATAGTAACAGCCAAGGTGGCTCAAGATATTTTTTCCCGAATCACGATTCTGCATTGGGGATTTGACGTGGAAATGCTGGCTCTCGCCCGTAAATTTGGCTATAAAATAAAAGAAGTACCCGTTGATTGGCACAATGATCCAAATTCTCGGGTTGGGCTCAAGACATATTTTGAGGTATTATTAGAAACAGTAAAAGTGCGCTGGAATCTTATAACCGGCAAGTATAATCAACGACTAACAATCAACGACTAACAACAAAAAAGATTCAGAATTCAAAATTGTTGTAGGTTGTAGGTGGTGAGTTGTAAGTTGAGTTGTTAAACGAATTTCGACAAGATCCAGTTTCGGGCGAATGGGTGTTGTTTTCGACTGGCCGAGCCAAAAAACCTCGTTTTCAAGACGAAAAGCCATTCTACCAATCAAAGGAAGAATGTTTTTTTGAGCCTGAAAAAATGGCTCAACAAGAAACTCCGGTCGCGATATATAGCCATGGCCAAATTGTGAATGACCTTTCAACTGACTGGACCACGGTCGTGATTCCAAATAAATTTCCCGCGCTTAAAAAGGGCGTGTGTGGTCC
>JBBTRD010000004.1:0-8251 GCA_038065335.1 Patescibacteria group bacterium
TTGGTTGAATAATCGCACAAGGACACAGAAAAACTATAGAGGTTTAGCCTCTATAGTTTTTCTGTGTCCTTGTGGGCGTGGAAGGGATCGAACCTTCACGCTCTTCATTATAAGTGAAGTGCTCTACCATTGAGCTACACGCCCAATTACCAAGCCGACGCTTCGGTCGGTTCCTCGACAGCTTCGCTCGTCGGGGCTGAGCTACGGCCGCAAACTATCGTTAATAGTTTACTTGATTTTTTAACTAATTTCTAATGACTAATGACTAATTTCTATCTGACGAGGGCGTAGAACTCTTTTTGTTCGAGGGTTTCTTTTTTGATGAGTTCTTTGGCGACGAGGTTGAGTTTGTCAATGCGCAGAGATAAAATTTTCTTGGCGGAGGTGAGGCCCTTGGTGATGAATTTTTTTATCTCGGTGTCTATTTGGTAGGCGATGGTTTCGGAATAACTTTTGGCCGAAGAAAGATCTTTGCCCAAGAAGACAAGGTCGTCTTTTTCGTGGAAAGAAACGGGACCAAGGGCATCGGACATACCATATTGGGTAATCATTCGACGGGCCAGTTCGGAGGCGACCTTAAGATCGCTGGAAGCGCCAGTGGTAACTTGTTTAAAGATTAATTTTTCCGCGGCATAACCGGCGAGAAGAACCGCCAATTCCGATTCGAATTCCGGTTTTGATTTCAAATATTTGTCTTCGCTGGGCACTTTCATGGTGAAACCACCGGCCCGGCCGCGAGAAACTATAGAAACCTTGTGAACTTTATCCGAATGGGGGAGTGATGATGCTACCAAAGCATGACCGGCCTCATGATAGGCGGTGATTTCCTTTTCTTTTTTAGATAGGATATGGCTACGACGCTCTGGCCCGAGGATAACTTTTTCAATAGCTTCTAAAATATTGTCTTGAGTAATTTCTTTTTGATCGGCGCGGGCGGCAAGAATCGCGGCTTCGTTTAGGAGATTTGCTAATTCGGCGCCGGAAAAACCGATCGTGCGTTCGGCCACGGGGACAAGATTGACATCCTTGGCGAGCGGTTTATCTAAGGCATGGATTTTCAAAATCGCTTCACGGTCTTTGAGTGACGGTTCGTCAAGAATAACCCGGCGATCAAAACGGCCGGGACGCAAAAGCGCGGGGTCCAAAATATCAGGACGATTGGTAGCTCCCATCACGATCACGGCATTGTTAGTATCGAAACCATCCATCTCCACGAGAATTTGGTTGAGGGTTTGTTCGCGTTCATCATGGCCACCGCCAAGGCCCGCGCCGCGGTGACGACCAACGGCATCGATTTCATCGATGAAGATAATAGAGGGGGCTGTTTTTTTAGCTAGTTCGAAAGTGTCCCGGACGCGATTAGCGCCGACGCCGACAAACATTTCGACGAATTCAGAACCGGAGACGTAGTAAAAAGGGACATGGGCCTCGTTGGCGACCGCGCGGGCGAGCAAAGTCTTGCCGGTGCCCGGTGCGCCGACTAACAAAACACCGCGCGGAATTCGAGCGCCGAGTTTGTGGAATTTTTTGGGATCTTTTAAAAATTCAACTACTTCCGTAACTTCGGCTTTGGCTTCGATGAGGCCGGCGACATCCTCAAAGGTTACAGGCTTACGACTGTCGCCAGAGGTGTCAGCAAGCTGGGCTTTTGATTTACCAAAAGACATCACTTGGCCGGAACCTTTTTGGACTTGGCGAAACATAAACCAAAAAATGAATAAGATAAAAAGAAAAGGCAGAACGATAGGCAGAAGACCGGAGAGAAGCGACTCAAAACCGGATGGTTCTTGAACTTGGATTTTTACGGCCGAGAGTTTTGCCTTGTCGGCGCCGAGATTGACGAGGGTTTCAAACGCGGAGACAGTCGTTTCTTTTTTGGCTGAAGATTTGTCGCCATTGGTGGCAGTGGCTTGAATCGTGTCGCCTTTGACGTCAATTTCTTTAATGTCACCAGCGTTAATTTTAGTGACCACTTCTGAAAGAGCGACAGTTGGTGGGCTTTGAAGTGAGGAATCAAAAAATGCCGCAATTCCGGCCGCGACCATCAGGATTCCGAAGACGATTAAAAAATATCTAAGATATGATTTCATTGACATGATTTTAGCATACAAAAACTGATTTGACAACCGATGGCAAAGTGTTGTGTTTTAAACATGTAGAGGGCGCCCCTCTACATGTTTAAATTAAAACGCGGGGAGAAGTGTCTGTCCTTCTCCCCGCACGCCGTGTCTCGCCGTCGGGTCTATCCGCGTCCTCGTCGGTTGCCGCCCTGCTGGCGCCCGCCACGCAACTGCTGTTCTTCCGGGTCGTAGCAACCCGTCGCATGCAACTTCCGGATGAGGTTACTGAACCCCCGGATGATTTCCCGGGTCTTCTCACCCTCCTCCTCGGCCTCGGCCCAAAGTTTGGCGAGGACGTCGTCGGACGAGCGTCCTGTGTAAAGCATGCGCTCGGCCTTGGCCTTCAGGTGCTGGGCGACGCTACCCAACATGTCGTCCCCGATCTTGTTGACCTGGGTCTTGAATTCTGTCCAGTCGTACTCGAGATCATAGGGCTTGACCAAACCCTTCTCGTCGAAGATTGCCGTCAACCTCTCGAGCGGGTCGTAGAACGGCGTCTCGTCCCAATCGCCGTTTTCTCTGAATGCCATCTGGCGGCCGAGCTCGATCTGGACTCGGGTCAGTGCTGCCTGGGCCATTCCTAGCTGGGCCAACGGGGTGTCACGATTGTCGTCGGCCGGTTTCCTACGCGCCGGCATTCCGGACGACTTCGTTTTACTAGTGCTTGTCGTCGGTCTTGCCGGCAGCGACGATTTCTTGCTCTTGGAATCTTCGGGCTTCTTCGCAGTCTTTTTGACCATGTGTTGTTACCTCGGCTCCACTTGGGAGCACTGTCTGTCGTTGACGAAAGTGGCGGGCGAGTACCCACCAAGGCGAGAAGCGAATATATGTGAATACAGAATGTAAAGATACAAGTAGTCTAACTTTTGTATTCTATACCTAAATACATATTTTGTCAAATCAAAGCCCCGCCATGGCGGGGCTTTGATTTGATGCTGGTTATTCAGTTTCAGTCTTCTTTTCTAGTGTCAGCGTGAGTTTGTGGTCTTTGGCGTCGATATTAAGAATAGCCATATCGTATTCTTGGCCAGCGACGAGAGCTTCTTGGGGAGTTTGGCCGCCAAGTTCGGCGAGAGGAATAAAACCGATGATGTCGCCGGGGAGTTCGACGAAAGCGCCCGAGTTGCGAATTTTAGAGATTTTGCCACGGAGTTTCTGCCCGACTTGATAGAGATTATCAATCCCGAGCCACGGATCTTCTTTGAGAGCTTTGAGAGAAAGGGAAACCCGGCCGCCGTCGAGACTGATAATCTTGGCGGTGACGGTTTCACCGATATGCAGAATCTCGCGGGGATTTTCGATAAATTTCCAATCAATTTCGGAAGAGTGAATCAAGCCATCCAAAGTGTCGCTTAACTTTACGAAAGCGCCAAAGTCAGTCACTTCGGTGATGGTCCCTTCAACGGTTTCGCCGACCGTGAGTTTTGATAATTCTGTCTTGGCAGCTTCTTCCTGAATCGCGCGTTCGGAAACGATGAGTTTGTTTTCGGCTTCGTTGAAATCAAGAATCTTAACTCTGAAAGTTTGGCCCTTGAATTTCTGAAGAGCTTGGACAATCTTGGTCGTATCGCCACCATCTACTTTCGGATAGTGTTCACCGGCCAATTGGGATAACGGCAGGAACCCTTGAATGCCGGAAACTTCAACGATCAGACCGCCTTTGTTAATGTTGACGATGACAGTATCAATGACTTCGCCCGATTCTTTCTTTTCCTTAACATCCTGCCAGGCGGTTGTCACTTGGGCGGATTTGAGAGAAAGTTCGCGATAGCCTTCATCATTCTCCAGTTCGAGGAGCATAGTGGAAATGGTATCGCCGGCCTTGAGGGTCTTCATCCGGTCGGGATTGTCATAGAATTCGCCGGGATAAACCATACCGATACCGATGGGACCGAGGTCAACAATAACGTTCGCTTTGGAGACACCAATAATAGTCCCGCCTAAAATACTGCCCGGTTTGGGAAGAAAAAACTCCTCTTTCAACAAGAGGTCCTTCATTGACCCCGGACGAAGTAGCCCGCCCGAGGGCCCATGGCCTGACCCTTTGTGGTCAGGCGTGACTTCGTTCGGGGTTGATTTGATTTCGGTCGCGCTGTCAGCCATGTTGTGAGTTTCGGGATTCTCCACGAGGCCTTTTGATCAAAGCCCTGAATTGATCCCCACACTCATGCATGAGTGTGGGGATGAGAGAAGCCCGATGTTAATTTATGTTTGAGCTCTTTTGATAAGAGTGATAAGAATATACACTAAAGTAATAAATTTTGCAAGTAGTGATGCATTGATTTTTGAACTAATTTTTGATACCATACAGGTATGACGATTACTTGGTACGGGCAAAGTTGTTTTCGGTTGGAGGCCAAAGAGGGTAGTGTTTTGATTGACCCTTTTGATAAGGAAATCGGGTTGAAACCGCCTCGGATTAAAGACGATATTGTTCTAGTGAGTCATCAACATTATGACCACAATGCTATTGATGAGGCAAACCCAGAAGCTTTTATCATTAAAAATCCGGGTGAATATGAAAATCATGGAATCGCAATTCGAGGGATTCAATCTTTTCATGACAACAAAGAAGGGACCGAGCGGGGATTGAACACTATCTATGTATTGAAGGCCGAAGAGTTGAATATTTGTCATCTCGGTGATCTTGGCCACATCCTTACAGACCATCAGGTGGAAGATATTGGCGATGTTGATATTTTAATGATTCCTGTCGGCGGAACATATACGATTGACGCCAAGACCGCGGTGGAAGTGATTAATCAAATTGAACCCAAGATTGTGATTCCGATGCATTACAAAATTTCCGACCTTAAGATTCCTTTGGACAGTCCGGAAAAATTCGTGAAAGAATTGGGATTAACGCCGGAGAAAGTAGAGAAATACAAAATTGCCAAGAAACTTTTGCCGGCTGAAGAAATAAAATTAGTGATGTTTAGCATCTAAAAACTAAAAACTAAAATATTTCTGAATTTTTTAGATTTTAGATTTTATTTTTAAAATTCTGTATGAAAAATATCATCCACGAAATCAGGAATCAGCCCCAGCATGTTCGCGAACTGGCGACTGCGCTTTGCACGATTGTCGTGGTGGCGATCGTGGTGACGGTTTGGTTTCACTCATTTCAGAAAAATATTTACGCGCTTTTGAATCCTGATCAACAACCCCAAGCCCAAGATCAGATGTTTGCTCAAGAATCAAAGTCGTTGTTTGGCTCAATTTTACAGACTATCAGCGATGGACGAGCCCAAATTTCAAATCTATTCAGCGGTAAAAACCAGACCGATGTCGTAAATACGTCGGCTTCTCAAATAAATAATCCCAGTAACGCGCCTCACCCGTTGCCCGTAACAGAAAGCAAATGAAAAATTAAATCTAAAAACTAAAATCTTTCAGAATTTTTTAGTTTTTATTTTTTAAATTTAAGATAAAATATTATGTCCAACGGTATTAAATCTCGAGAGATTGTAGAAGAAGTTCAGCAATCGTATTTGGAATACGCGATGAGCGTAATTGTTGCTCGGGCGTTACCGGATGTCCGCGACGGTCTAAAGCCGGTTCACCGGCGTATTTTATATTCCATGCAGGAGATGGGCCTGCGTCATTCGGCGAAATATCAAAAATCAGCCAAGATTGTCGGTCATGCTATGGGTAATTATCATCCCCATGGCGATTCGGCGATCTATGACTCATTAGCGCGCATGGCTCAAAATTTTTCTTTGCGCTATCCGCTCGTCGATGGTCAAGGAAATTTTGGATCAATCGATGGCGACAATCCGGCGGCGATGCGCTACACGGAAGCTCGTTTAGGCTCGATTGCTGATCAACTTTTGGTTGATATCGACAAAGACACTGTTAATTTTCGTGATAACTACGACGGCTCGCATCAGGAGCCGGTGGTTTTGCCGACGCGGGTGCCTAATCTTTTAATCAATGGTTCAATGGGTATTGCCGTGGGCATGGCGACGAATATCCCACCTCATAATTTAAGTGAGATTTTGGCGGCGATGATGCATTTAATCGATATGCCCGAGGCCGATCTGAAGGATTTAATGGAATTTGTGAAAGGGCCCGATTTTCCAACCGGTGCCACTATCTACAATGAACAAGATATTATTAATGCCTATGCCACCGGTCGGGGACCGGTTGTGATGCGGGGTCAAGCTGAAATTGTAGAAAGCGCCAAGAAAGGATTTCAAATTATCATTTCCGAAATTCCGTATCAAGTGAACAAGTCCGAATTGATTATCAAGATTGCCGATTTAGTCAAAGAAAAAAGGATTGACGGTATCAGGGATTTGCGCGACGAATCGGACAAGGACGGTATGCGGATCGCGATTGATTTGAAACAGGACGCGTTTCCACGTAAAGTTTTGAACCAGCTGTTTAAATACACCGAATTACAAAAATCGTTCCATTTTAATATGCTCGCCCTTGTTGACGGGATTCAACCCCAAATTATGGGGCTGAAGAGTTTGCTGGAGAAATTTATTGACCATCGCAAAGAAGTTATTATTCGGCGCAGTAAGTTTGAATTGCAGAAAGCCAAAGATCGGGCTCATATTTTGGAAGGTCTCAAAATAGCTCTCGATCATATTGATGAAGTGATTAAGATTATTCGGGCTTCGGTTTCCAAAGAAGACGCGGCCGTGAATTTGATGAAGAAATTTAAATTTTCAACCCTCCAAACGGCGGCCATTCTGGATATGCGCCTCCAAGCCTTAGCCGGATTGGAACGCAAGAAAGTGGAAGAAGAACTGGCGGAAAAGTTGGCCATTATCGCGTATTTGGAAGACTTACTCAAGAGTTCCAAGAAGATTTTGGGCGTCGTCAAAACAGAATTTAAAGAGATTCAAGAAAAATATGGCGATGAACGACGAACCAAGGTTGTCAAGTCTGCTCTTCGGGAAATTGGCGAAGAAGAATTGATTCCCGAAGAAAATTCTCTCTTTATGATCACCCGCGATGGCTATGTCAAACGGATGGCGCCGGATATTTTGAAGACCCAAAAACGAGGCGGGAAGGGTCTGATGGGGATGGCGACCAAAGAAGAAGACGTGATTTCTCATTTCTTCCTCGCCAATACCCACGACGATATCTTATTCTTTACCAACTCCGGTAAAGTGTTTCAAACTAAGGGCTATGAAGTCCCCGAATCTTCGCGTCAGTCCAAAGGAAAAGCAATCGTTAATTTCTTACAGGTGGCGCCGAGCGACGTGATTACGGCAATTGTGCCGATTCCCAAGGGTCAAAAACAGATGTATCTTTTTATGGCCACGGATCATGGGGTGATTAAGAAAGTTGATATGAACGCTTTTTCACAGGTTCGGCGCAATGGCATGATCGCCATTAAACTTAATGGCGACGATCGGCTCGGCTGGGTTTTACCGACCTCGGGTGATGACCAGATTTCCATGATTACGTCCGGCGGGAATGCTATTCGTTTTAAAGAAAAAGATGTTCGGCCGATGGGGCGGGGCGCTTCCGGTGTGATTGGCGTCCGTTTGTCCGCCAAAGGCGGACCCGCCTCTGGCGGGGAGCGAGTTGTGGGCACCGATGTTATTCCAGCGGGCGCGGAAAAGGGCCTTAATCTTTTAGTGCTTATGGAAAATGGCTATGGCAAACGTTCGGATCTCAAATCGTATAAACTTCAAAAGCGCGGCGGTCACGGGATTATGACGGCTAAATTGACACCGAAGACGGGAAAATTAGTTTCGGCCCATATTACTTCCGAGGAACAAAAAGAAATCATCGCCGTTTCTCTTAAGGGTCAAGTTATTCGAACTTCCATTGACAGCATTTCCGTTCTCGGACGGGCCACCCAAGGTGTGCGGGTCATGCGTCTCGATTCCGGCGACAAGCTCGCTTCCGTTGTCGTGGCCTAACAGTCGCGGGGCTCATTGGATTTTTCTCGGCTTCCTCTTGTTTTCCGCTCCCTCCACCCCAACCCCCGACTCGACCGATAATAAACCTGTTCCAGCGACAGGTTTTTATCTAGACGCTCGACCCCTCACCAAGCACCTCGGATTAGGTCTCCGCCACCATCGCCCTAATCCTAGCTTCGGGGTCTGCGCGACTTCTCGCTGGGGGTTTGGGTTGCGGTCGCTTGTCTTTAAATTTGAGATTTATCG
>JBBTRD010000005.1:0-15420 GCA_038065335.1 Patescibacteria group bacterium
TATCAAAGTATCATGGCCGGCGCCGGTCTTAATTTAAAAGCTCTTGAATTGGAAAATTCCGCTCTTATCCGAGCTCTATTGGGTAATGATCTTGCCCCGACCGCGATTGTAAATATTGGCGGACGCAGTACTTCAATTGTTGTTGTTAGTAAGGGTTACGAACGTCTTTCGCATAATTATGAAGTAGGCGGGTTTGAAATTACCAAGAGTATTTCTCGCTCCTTGAATATTAGTCTTGAAAAAGCCGACGAACTCAAAAAGCGACTAGGGATGAACCAAACCGACGAAAATATCATTAACGAAGCCATGAGCGCGCTCGTGGATATGATGGCCTTTGAGACCAAGAAAACCATGAACTCATTTGAGAATACCCGAAACGAAAAAGTGGCCCGCGTCTTATTGGTTGGGGGCATGATTAATATGCCCAACTTTTTAAATTATTTCAAACAGAAACTAGGTCAAGAAGTATTCGCCGGCAACGCTTTTGCCCGCATCGTGTATCCGCCAGCTCTCGCCCCCGCAATTGGAGAACTAGCCAGTACCTTTGCCGTCGCCGCCGGACTGGCCATGCGAGATATATAGGAAACATCCCTCCAGAGGCGGGTGACATGCTTGTCATGTTGATAAGAGAAGACGCAAAAGTAAAATAGTGGGATATAATAATAAAGAAGATGGCTGATAAAGGCGGGCTACAACTACTTCCGGAAAATAGAAAAAGGATTGACATTAAGACTCCGGGAGAAAATAAACTAATCTACGCGGGCGTAAGCCTTGTTGGATTGGTGTTAGCGGCAATGGGGGGATTATGGCTGTATGGCAACAATCTTGCAACCAAAATTACGGATAACGACAAAGAAATCGCGGCCCTAGAAGAACAGCGCGGCAAACTAAAAGAGACTGAACAGAAATTGATTATTCTTTCCAAGCAAATCAGTCTCACTAACCAGATTCTTAAAAATCACACCTATTGGTCCAAAGGACTTTCTAAAATTGAGTCCGCGCTCCAAAGCAATATTCAATTTAAGTCGTTCTCGGCAATTTTAAGCGAAGAAAGTTTCCGGATCCAAGCCTTAAGCGATAACTACACCACGATTGCCAAGCAATTGGCCGCTTTTATCGCTGATGACTCAATTAAAGATATCAGCTTGGATAATGTTAACGCCCTCACTTCGGGCAAGCTTGATTTCAACGCCAAAATTAAATTCGATAAAATTAAATTTCTGCAGAACCAATGAATCCCGTACGAAATGCCACTAACATGTTAATGACAATTATCAATAAAATAAGTGCTAACAGTCTACCGCCCAGGAATGGTGGACGGATTGTAGCATTTCCAACGGGATGAATTTATCCCGCACTTACGTTGGAGCGTTCCTTGTCGCGATAGCCGGAATCATTTTCTGGATATTGTTAATGCCAACTTATGACAACGTGATGGCCCAGCGCGAAGCCATTGCCCAACGAACCGATATTATTAAAACCAAGAGCGACATTATCGCCAACATTAATGCCCTAACCAAAGAATATGCCGATCGGTCGGTGGATATCGCCCGTTTTGCGTTAATGGTTCCAGCCGCAAAAAGCGCTCCGGAGCTTGTTTCCTCAATTGAAGCCCTGGCCACTCAAAATGGCCTTCAACTCAAAACAATTTCCTTAAGCGGAAACATCAACCAAGATACCAATCCCTACCAAGAACAATCAATCAGCCTCGAACTTAGCGGCGGCTACTTAGCCTTCAAATCTTTTTTAATGGCTCTCGAGAGAAATATCCGCCTTATTGACGTTTCGTCCATTGACGCCAGTCCGACTTCTGATAATTCTCCCATTATTAGTTTTCGGATCAAAGGTAATGCCTATTATTTAAAACAATGACCTCCGCGCAAACTTCTTCAAAACTCTATATCGCGCTTATTGTCCTCATCGGCTTGGTGGGCGGATATATCATGTATAGCCAGTGGATCCAACCGGCTGAAATTCCAGTTCCGCCGCCGGCTATCAGCACACAGGATAGTCCCACGACTCTTAAAAATATTAAAATAGACTTTAAGGTTTTAGACGATTCCGTTTACAAAGCCCTCATCACTTCGGGTGAGTCACCCGTCAACCCCGGCGCAACCGGCAAAAAAGACATTTTTGCACCATAAATATCTAAAATTTTAAAACTAAAATCTAAAATATTTCAGAAGGATTTTATTTTTTAGTTTTTAGTTTTTACATATCTCCTTGCCTCAGCAAATACCGACCACCTTATTTCAAGAACTCATTAGGGCCAAGATTATCACCCCCGAACAAGGCGTTAGTATCCAAGATACGGTCAAAAAAGAGGGGGAAGATCTGGGCCAACTTTTAATTGAACAAGGGATTATTTCCGATGATGATTTGGCGGCATTTAAATCAAAGCTCTATCGGCTGCCAGTCATGCATCTGGCCGAAATTGAGTTGAGCCATGAAGCCCTCAAAGAAGTAGGCGAAAATGTTGTTACTTTTTACAAGGTTGCGCCGTTTGGCAAAGAAAATTCAGTCTTAAGGGTCGGCATTATGAATCCAGAAGACGTTGAAGCTCTGGAAGCTCTTAAATTTATTGCCGCGGATAAAGGTCTTACCCTTGAGAAATATGTCTTAACTTATAAAGATTTTGACGCGATTGTCCGAAACTACCGAACTCTTTCGGGAGAAGTCGGCAAGGCTCTGGAATCGCTCAACGAAGAATTTGATAAAAAAGTTACCGTCGCGCCCGGCCAGAGTCTGGAAGCAATTACCGCCGAAGCGCCGATCACGAAGATTGTCGCGGTCATTATCCGCCACGCCGTTGACTCACGCGCTTCGGATATTCACATTGAACCCTTTGAAGACCGCGTCCGCGTCAGATTTCGTATTGATGGTGTTTTGGTAATTGCCCTCACCCTGCCCAAAAACTTAGACGCGGCGGTAGTCACGCGCATCAAGATTCTTTCAGACTTGAAAATCGATGAGACCCGTCTCGCCCAAGACGGCCGTTTCTCAACTCGACTTAATGACCGCAAGATTGATTTTCGTGTTTCGACTTTCCCCACCAAAAATGGCGAAAAGATTGTCATGCGCATCTTGGACCCGCTTTCGGGCTCGATTGATTTGCCCGATTTGGGTCTTGACGGCCGTTCCTTGGAAGTCGTTGTCCGAGCCATGGCTAAACCTTTCGGCTCAATTCTTATCACCGGTCCGACCGGTTCCGGTAAATCAACCACTCTCGCCGGCATGCTTAAGCGTATCAATACTGACGATTTAAACATTGTTACCCTTGAAGACCCGATTGAATATTACGTCGATGGCGTGAATCAATCCCAAATCCATGAAGAAATCGGCTACACCTTCGCTTCGGGATTGCGCCATATTCTTCGTCAAGACCCGGATGTGATTATGGTGGGAGAGATTCGAGACCGCGAAACGGCCTCTTTAGCCACCCAAGCCGCCTTGACCGGTCATATTGTCCTCTCTACCTTGCACACGAACGACGCAGTCGGTGTTGTTCCTCGCTTGATTGATATGGGCGTCGAAAAATATCTCATTCCTTCAACCCTTAACGTGGCCGCCGCTCAACGCTTGTTGCGCCGTTTGTGCGCTGATTGCAAACTAAAGGTCAAGGCCAATCCGGCCGAGACAGTGATTATTGAAAACGCCCTAAAAGACATGCCCGCTTCCTACCAAAAAGAATTATTATCTAAAAATGGTTATGAAATATATAAACCCAACCTCGAAAATCCTTGCAAGGTTTGCGGGGGCAAGGCCTTCAAGGGTCGGCTGGGTATTTTTGAAATGCTCGAAATGACGGCGGAATTTGAAAAGATAATTCTAGGAAATATTTCTGAAGCTGATATGCGCGCCGAGGCAAAACGCCAAGAAATGATTACCATGTTCCAAGATGGAATTTTAAAAGTATTGAAGGGTGTAGTATCATTGGAGGAACTGCTAGAGGTTGCCCAAGCCGGAGAGAGCGCCTAATAAAATAAAATTTAAAAAATAAAAACTAAAAACTGACTGAATTTTTTACATTTTAGATTTTATCTTTAATATTATGAGTGATCCCCAAAAATATCTTGAAGAATTAATGACGGCGGCCGCTCAAAACGGCGCTTCAGATTTGCACCTTTCGCCTTCGGTCCATCCGACTATTCGGGTCGACAGCCGCCTTGTTCCTCTCCTAAACCACGAAATTTTGAGCACGGAAACATTAAAAGAACTAGTTTCGGCCCTTCTTGGTCCGGAACGCCTGCCTCGATTTCTGTCAAAAAAAGAATTTGATTTCTCCCTCGAAATGAACGGCAATCGATTTCGGGTCAACGCCTATCAGGCTCGCGGTTCATATGCCGCCACTCTTCGACTTATCCCAACCCAGATCAAAACCTTATCTGAACTTAATCTGCCCCCCATTCTAAATATTTTTACAAAGCTTTCACAAGGTTTCGTGCTGGTGGTTGGCCCAAACGGCCAAGGCAAATCAACCACTCTCGCCAGTCTTCTTAATATTATCAATAAAGAACGAGGTGAAAAAATTATTACCATTGAAGATCCGGTTGAATATGTCTTCACGCCAGAAAAAAGCATCGTCGACCAACGGGAAATTGACCGGGACACCCTTTCGTTCAACAAAGCCGTTCGAGCCTCGTTTCGAGAAAATATGAATGTCATTATGCTTAGCGACATGCGAGATTATGAAACAATGAGCGCCGCGGTCACCGCCGCCGAAACCGGCCATTTGGTTTTTGCCACCCTCCACACCAACAGCGCTTCCCAAACGGTTGAACGTATTATTGGCAGCTTCCCGCCCAATCAACAATCTCAAATCCGCAATCAGCTCGCCTCGACCATTTCCGGCGTCATCTCTCAACGTCTCGTCCCTCGAATTCAAGGCGGTCTTGTGCCGGCGGTGGAAGTCATGATTGCCACTTCCGCGATTCGAACCATTATCCGAGACAATAAACCTCGCCAGCTTGACCAGACCATCGAGACTAGTCAAAATGTGGGCATGATTTCCATGGACAAATCTTTGGCTGATTTAGTCAGACGAAAAGAAATAAGCCTCGAACGTGCCGAATTTTACTCAATCAATCCGGAAGTTATGAAAAATTACAGCCATGGAATCCCGTAGGAAGCCGCCCTTACGGGTTTGGAAATCAAACGTTTAATTAAGTATCGTAGCACAGGTCTCACACAAAAGTGTTTGACCGGTTTCTACGACTTCTGACGGGATGGAGTATAAATACCAAGCCAAAAACACCGCCGGCCAAATTGTGGAGGGGATTATAGACGCGCCCTCTCAAGATAGCGCTATTTCAATTCTTCACAACAAACAGTTGGTCGTTTTGTCGCTTGAAATATTCAAAAAAGACGTTTTTTCTAAAGATTTAAACCAAGTCTTTTCCAGAACAACCACAAAAGATATCGTTGTCTTCACTCGTCAGCTGGCCACGCTCATTGAGGCCGATATGCCGTTGGCGGAAGGGCTGCGCACTCTGGCCCAACAATCTGAAAAACCCGGACTCAAAAAGATCGTTCTGGATGTAGCCGCCGCGGTTGAAGGCGGTTCATCATTGTCGGCCGCGCTCAACGCCCATCCCAAAATATTTACCACTTTTTACATTAAGTTGGTCCAATCCGGAGAAGTTTCGGGCAAACTTCAAACTTCACTGTCGTATCTCGCCGATTATCTCGAACGCAGCCAGAGTATTAATTCCAAAATCAAAGGGGCGCTAGTTTATCCAGCCTTTGTTGTTTCAGCCATGCTTATTGTGGTCTTAATTATGGGTGTCTATGTTTTGCCCCAATTGCTTTCGATATTTAAAGATTCAGGTACCGTTGATTTGCCAATCACGACCCGAATGCTGATGGCCGGCACGGATTTTCTTAATAATTACCTCTACTATATCCTGGCCGTTTTAATTATCGGCGGCCTCTTAATTGTTCGATACTTGAAAACAACTTCGGGCAAGATTTGGCGAGACAATTTTCTAGTAACGATGCCCGGTCTTGGAAAAGTTGTTCAGAATCTTTACCTAGCGCGCGTGGCCGAAAGTCTTTCCACTCTCATTAAATCAGGTCTTCCGATTCTTGATGCCCTGCGCATCGCCTCCGATCTGGTCGGTAACGAAAATTATCGGAAAATTATTCTTGCTTCCGAAGAAAATGTCCGCAACGGCGGCACTATCTCCGAAATTCTTGGCCAGTACAAAGAAATGCCTCCCTTATTCAGTTCCATGGTCGCCATTGGGGAGCGGACCGGTAAACTTGATTACATGCTTGAGCATGTCTCCAAATTTTATAAGTCTGAATCAGAAACGGCTATCGCCAGCATTACTCAACTGATTGAGCCGATCTTGGTCTTGGTCTTGGGCTTCGGCGTGGCCGTCTTAGTCTCCAGTATTTTACTGCCAATCTATAGCATGGTTGGATAGGTGTTTACCCCCACACTCATGCATGAGTGTGGGGGCGAGAAGTGGATATCTTGGCTTGTATTCTTTAAAGCATGGCCTATAATGAAAGTAATAAATTAAGCTTACTCATTAATGTCTATTAAAAAACATTTCCGACTCTCTCGAGGTTTTACGTTGGTTGAGTTACTGGTCGTTATCGCCATTATCGGTATTCTGGCAACTTTGCTCCTCTTGCAACTAGGCGTGGCTCGCGCTCGCGCTCGCGATGTCAAACGTATCGCCGATGTCAACCAGCTTCGGACGGCAGTTGAATTATACTTTGACGACAATGCCGCCCACTACCCAACCGCCATTACTATCGCGAACTTGGGTAAATACTTAACCGCAAATGCCGTACCCGTTGACCCGATCACTGCTGCCGCTTACTTTTATGCGTACAATCCAGCCACCAACCCAAGTCAATTCCAAGTCTATACCGAACTTGAACAAAAAAGCGCTTCCGCCCTTTCCGCCGATGCCGATATCAATTCGAGCGCTTGGGCTGGAGGAAACACAATAGATGCTAGCTTGGCGGCATCGGAAGCCTGCACCGCCGCATATGCCGCCGGAACGGCTCGAGATTGTATCTACGATCAGGGACAAAAATAAACCTATCTCTGAAATTAAAATATCCCCGCCATGGCGGGGATATTTTAATTTCTCATTCCAACCAAATACCACTATACTGGAGCTATGCCAATCATTCTCGTATTTGTCTTTATTTTGGGAACTATTTACGGCAGTTTTTTAAATGTTCTTTTGTGGCGATTGCCCGAAGGCCAGAGGATTGACGGCCGGTCTTATTGCCGAAGTTGTCGCCGTCAATTGGTCTGGTTTGATCTAATTCCAATTTTAAGTTTCATAATCCTTGGGAGCCGATGTCGATATTGCCATAACCGTATTCACGTTCGCTATCCAATCGTCGAAATGAGCACCGGTATCATCCTCGCTCTTTTCTTTGCCTTCCGACAACCATTATTAAATCTGGAAACAGTAATGATTGTGTTTGCGCTTCTGATTTTGGCGAGCTTGTTGTTTTTTGATTTATTCTACTTGATACTGCCTGATGTTCTCGCCCTTCCGGCTATCGCTGTTTTTGCCATTTATGACCTTGCGAAAACAGCCAATCCGCTTTCATATTTTCTAACCGCATTACTTTCAGCGGGGTTTTTTGTTATACTTTACGCAGTCTCTCGAGGCAAAAGTCTTGGTTTTGGCGACGTAAAATTGGCTTTTCTGGTTGGTCTGATTCTTGGCTGGCCATTCGGTTTTTTTGCCATCATTGGAGGCATCTGGCTAGCAGCTATTGTCGCTGTCTTTCTGCTGATACTAAGGCAGGCCAAACTCAAAGACAAAATACCGCTGGGTTCATTTCTGGCCCTTTCCACAATTCTTTGCATAATTTTTTATCATGAATTACTTCCACTCACAACATTTTTTCGATAATCGAGAGTTCACCCCGCCGTTGAAGAGCTGCACCCCAAAAGCTCCTGCTAATTTAATTTTTTCTAAAAAATACAGCTCTTCAACGGCGGGGTTCAGTCTCATTGAGATGCTAGTCGTCGTAGCCATTATCGCATTTTTAAGCGCATCGCTCATTCTCAATTTTTCGCGGACTCGGATTGACATCGAACAGAGCGCCAACCTAATCATGGCTACCATCCGCGAAGCCCAATCTAAAACCGTTTCCAGTACGGTCTATAACGGCTATAATCCTTGCGGTTACGGCATCCATTATGTCAGTTCAAACCAGCTTGCCATCTATGTCGGACCGAATGCCGCTTCACCAACCAACTGCCTAACTATCAATAAAAACTATCAAATCGGAGAAGATGCCGTTATCAAAACTCAAACCTTTACCGATCCGCAAGTCGAAATCAAAAATTCATTCAACGATATCTTCTTTCTGCCACCCGACCCCAAAACATATCTAAACAACAATGCCTCGCTCAATCAATCTCCAATCACCATCCAAATCGGCCCCGTCGGTGGAACATGCCCCACAAACTGTCGAACCATATCGATTTATCCGTCCGGGAAAATAGAGAGCCAATGACACCAAACAATTTTCAATTTTCAATTTTCAATTTTCAAAAAGGGCTTGCCCCGCCGTTGAAGAACTGTACTAGTGGCAGATGCGTTAATTTTAGTTTTTTTAAAAAACACAGTTCTTCAACGGCGGGGTTCACTTTGGTTGAAACATTAGTATCTTTAGTTATTTTATCGGTTACTCTTATTCCAATTCTTAATCTTTCCGGTAATATCACCAGAATAAATGCGTCTCTTCAGGATAATTTGGTGGCCTCGGGCTTGGCCCAAGAGGGGGTTGAGATTATCCGCGCCATCCGCGACACCAATTGGTTTAATAATCGAGCCTTTGATTACGGTTTAAGCGCTGGCGCTTACCAAGTCGAATGGAATTCGACGACGCCACTTTCATTGGCCGGAAGTCTGCCGTTGAATATAAACAATGGGCTGTATACCTACTCCGCCAACTCGGGTTGGATAGCAACCAAGTTCAGTCGAACCGTCACAATTACCAAAATTAACGCGGGAGAGCTCCAAGTGGTCAGTACCGTAACTTGGCCCGGACGCGGAGGAATAAACAAAAATATTAGCGCCGAATTACATTTGTTTAACTGGAAATGACAACATCTAAAAACTTAAAACTAAAAACTAAAAACTATCAAACGGGGTTCACGATTGTTGAAGTCCTTGTTTCGGCCTTTGTTTTTTCAATCATCGTAATTGTGGTCGGCGGACTGTTCGTCCAAATTCTGGCCGGCGAGCGTCGCGCCTTTGCCTCTCAAAAGATTCAAGAAAACGGTCTCTTTATTATGGAGCTAATGTCGCGCGAAATTCGAGTCAGTCAGATAGAAAATCAAAACTCTGATTGTACCGCTCAAACATTAACAATTATTCATCCTGTCAATGGCACGGTAATCTATTCGCTCTCGCTTGATGGCATTCTTAAACGAACCGCCGATGGCGTCACGACTGATTTAAGCTCAGCCGCCGTGGCTTTTTCCCGCTTGAACTTTTGTATTATGGGTTCCGGGCCAACCGATGGCCAGCAAGCCCGAGTCGCCATTCTTGCCTCAATCCAGAATAAGACGGGTAAAGAAATTGTAACCGCTAATCTAGAGACGGCTGTCTCTTCCCGCGATGTCCAAACTGAATTCTAATCCCGTTAGAAGTTAACCCTACGGGAAAATAACATTTCAACCAATATGAAACCTCTAAAACTTGCCACTATTTTAAGACGGTGGACGTTCGGTAAAACTTCTAACGGGACAAGCTCTCAAAAGGGTTCCGTTATTATATTCACGCTTTTAATATTGGGGAGTATGCTAGCCATAACTTTGGCCTTGGCCAGTATTTACTTGCCCAAGATTCGAGCGATAAGCGACGCCGGAGCGGGTTCGGTTGGCGCTATTTATGCCGCCGACAGCGCTTTGGAATGGTGTATCTACACCAATCGCGCTAATCCCGCGCTTTCCCAACCGACTATGTCTAACGGCGCCACTTATACCATTCTGCCAAATGTGGCAAACACCTGTACGACCTTACCTCTTAATAATCAAGTTATCGGCACTTATCGCAGCGTCAGCCGTTCTTTGCAGGTAACCACGCCATAATTCAAAGTGGAAAAATCAAAATGGAAAATGACAATGTAAAGTTTAAAAATGAATTCAAGAAAAGAATTTACGCCTGGGTTCTAAGATTAATTAAATTTATTGATAGTTTACCAAAGCTTCTAGCATCCTAACGCTGAAAGGTCGAAAATGATTTTATGATTTTAAACTGTCATTTTCCATTTTGAGATTTACATTTTACATTATCTTATGACCAAATCAGAAACCAAAGAACGCATTGAAAAACTGCGCTCGCTTATTGCTCACCATCAAAATCTCTACCACACTCTTGACGCGCCGGAAATTTCCGACGTCGTTTTTGACGCCCTCGTTCATGAGCTGGCTAGTTTAGAGAAAAAATTTCCGGATTTAGCCAAGCCCGATTCGCCAACCCAACGAGTCGGTGGCCAACCCCTCAAACAATTCCAAAAGGTCCAACATGTTTCCCGAATGTATTCCCTCAATGACGCTTTTTCCCAAGAAGATGTTCGGGAGTGGTTGGGCCGGCTTGCCAATTTAGACGTCAAAAACATCCCTGAATTTTACTGCGACTTGAAAATGGACGGCTTGGCCGTCGAATTAAAATACGTTAACGGAGTTTTCGCCCAAGGTTCTACCCGTGGCGACGGACTCATTGGCGAGGATATTACCCAAAATATTAAAACAATAGAAGCTATCCCCCTAAAACTTCACTTGGAGGCTCAACCTCCAAGTGGTGAAATATATGTTCGAGGCGAAGTATTCCTGACCAAAAAAGAATTTGCCAGAATAAACAAAGAACAAGAAAAGAAGGGCGGGAAACCATACGCCAACCCGCGCAACACCGCCGCCGGTTCTCTTCGTCAGCTTGACCCATCGATTACGGCTAGTCGAAAGCTTAACTTTTATGCTTACGACCTTATTGGCATCGATAATAAGGTCAAGACAAAACAAGATAAATATCAGGCCTTAAACGCTTGGGGTGTCGCGACCAATCCCAATAGTAAGATCGTCCATAGTATTGAAGAAATTCAAAAGTACAGAGACTATTGGGAAAAAGAGCGGGGACAATTAGACTACGAACTGGATGGTGTGGTTATTTCCATAAACGACAACCGGCTTTACGAGCGGGCCGGTTTTGTGGGCAAAGCCCCCCGAGGCGGGATTGCCTACAAATTCGCGCCCAAAGAAGCCCAAACTATTGTCGAAGATATTCAGGTCCAAGTCGGTCGCACCGGAATCCTCACACCTGTCGCTCACTTGAAACCAGTTTCCATTGGTGGCACCACCGTCAGTCGAGCCACATTGCATAACATTGACGAGATTCAACGTCTGGGATTGAAAATAGGGGACACGGTCATGGTCGGCCGGGCCGGCGATGTCATTCCCGATATCTTACAGGTCTTGCCTGTAATGCGAACGGGTAGGGAGAAAGATTTTCATTTACCCATAAAATGTCCCATCTGCAACACACCTATTAAAAAAGAAGCGGAACAGGTGGCCTCCTATTGTCCCAACACCGACTGTCCCGCCCGTCAGCGCGAAACGATTTACCATTTTTGTTCTCGTAACGCCTTGAACATTGATGGCGTCGGACCAGCAATCGTTGATGCTTTGATGGACGCGGGTCTCGTCCAAGACTATGCCGACTTATTTTCATTAAAAATTGAAGACCTCCAAAATCTTGACCGCTTTGCCGAAGTTTCCAGCGCCAATGTTATTAAGGCCATTGCCAACCGTAAAAAAGTTCCGCTGGCGCGTTTTGTTTATGGCCTCGGCATCATGCACGTGGGCGAAGAGACGGCTCGTGTTTTGGCCCAGCATTTCCGTACCCTAGATAAAATCATTTCCGCCACCGAAGAAGAACTTACGGCCGTTGAAGATGTTGGCCCAGTCGTGGCCCAAAGCATCACCGAGTGGTTCAAGCGACCTTATCATCGAAACATACTAAAAAAGTTTGACAAAGCGGGAGTCAAAATCATTGAAGACAAAGGCAAAATCAAGGGCAAACTTTTCGGCCAAACATTTGTTATCACCGGCACCCTCGATTCCATGAGCCGCGAAGAAGCCGGTCAAAAAATCCGCGCCTTGGGGGGTAAGGTCTCCTCCTCCGTCAGCCAAGAAACCTCCGCCGTCATCGCCGGCGCCGACCCCGGCTCCAAATATGACAAAGCCCAAAAGTTAGACGTAAAAATCCTTTCCGAAAAAGAATTCCTTGAGATGATTGGCTAAGCTCCTTCCACCCCAACCCCCGACTCGACCGATAGTCGCCTCGTTCCAGCGACTCGGCGCTATCTAGATGCTCGCCCCCCTCACCAAGCACCAAGCTTCGGGGGTAAAGCCTCGGCCTTTCATGGCCTCGGCCTGCGCAACTTCTCGCTGGGGGTTGGGGTTTCGGTTGCTAGTTAATTATCAGCAATAAGTTTTTGCAATTTTTTTGTATTGCCGTGACTTAATAATCCTTGATATGAACGCAAGGTTGTTTCGTTTCCCTTACGCTCCGCGAGGCGTCTGAACATCCTCCGCTTGGTTGTTGTTCGCAATACTCGATGGTTGGACAAATTCACCCAGCCCAAAAAATCAACACCTGAAGCAAAAGTTTGTATAAAAACTTTGTCTGGATGTAACTCTAGAGCTAACCACTCGTTTAAAAAATCCCCAAGTTTTGGTAATAATTCTTCAAGCACTGTCTTACCGTCTGAAAGAATCACAAAATCGTCGGCATAACGAATATAATATTTCATCTTAAAACAATGCTTCACGACCTGATCGAATTTGTTCATATATATATTTACAAATAGTTGGGAGGTGAAATTGCCAAGTGGCAAACCACGGCCCGGTGTCTTAGAAAAACTTCGAATTATATTTTCCAAGAGCCAGATCGTTCGACAATCTGAAATTCTGCGCCGTAAAATCGAAAGTAGAATATTGTGGTTAATATTTTCAAAAAACTTACGAACATCACACTTCAAAACCCAGCATGTCCGATGATGATTACGCGAGACTTTATACGCAAAATCTCTAAATCTATTAATGGCTCGATAGGTGCCTTTGCCTAGACGGCATGAATACGAATCGAAAATAAACTTACTATCAAAAAACGGATATAATATCCGGCACACCGCATGATGAAGCAACCGATCTCGAACTAGTGATTTGTGAATCTGTCGAGGCTTGGGATCATCAATTCGAAAAGCTTGATATGGACCATGATTATAGGTATGATTGACCAATTCCTTGTGAAGCTCAAAGATATTGTCCATCAGATTAAGGGCAAAAATCTGCACATCTTCCCGGTTACGCTTGCCTTTCAAAAATTCTCGCCAAGACTTAAGTAAATTTTCAATTGAAATTATCTCTTCAAAACAATGGCCCAACATTTTGAAACCCAACCCCCTAGCCCCCCCGACACTACTTTATCGATTCTTCAGAAGCTCATCATCATTTACAAACTTTGGCACGGATATTGGTCTCATTTTGATAAGTTAACACGATACAGTCTGGGTTCAAGTATAGACAAGCAATTCATAGAAACAATACGAAACATATTTATTGCTAGCAGTAAAACTGGGGACCGTAAAGGAATCTACCTTGCTAAGGCATCAGATGAGTTCGATATGCTCAAGTTTTTTCTGCAAATAGCGTGGGAAATTGGGGCACTCGATGATAAAAAATATATTACGATTTCGAATTATCTTATTGAAATCGGTAAAATGCTCGGTGGATGGATTAAACAAACAAACGCCTCACGATGAGTGAGGCACTTGAACAAAGATAGTTTCGAGACAGGACCACGTTTTCGTCGTTCCACGGATTCGGGTTGTCGACGGGATTCGCGTTGACGTTCCAGCCGTTACCAGCGTTCCAGTTCGCGTTTACGGCCCAGACTATATGCAAAATACCTCCCAGTACACTGTCCTTCGATTCACCGAAATGAACTCTCAAGACTGTATCGTATTCGTGGTATTGAACCACCTAGTATTCTGCACCAAGTATCTTCATTTTTAGGGCTCCGAGAGCAATCATGATGCGTGCCCAGATTTCGGCCGCCGGAAGCCTTGACCGCCAGCAGATTCGCCTAGTATCCAAATACATCTTATCAGAAATTTCAAAATTAAAAGATGGGCTGGCCGGAATTGTTTCCGACCAGCCCAAGCGGACCAAGAACCAGGATTCCAAGAAACCTAGGCCCCAGTAGACTTGCGAGACAGGACCACGCTAACGCCGCGCCGCGGACACGGGTAGGCGACGGGAATCGCGTCGACGCGCCAGCCGACACCAACGACCCAGTGCGCGCCCACGGCCCAGACGTTTCCATTGATGTCGCGGATATAGGCGAAATTCGCCCACCCATCGACACGCAACAGGCCTTCCAATTGACCCTGGCCCTGAAGCTCGAGGGCCCCGTAGAACTCGGCCAGCGTGATGATCCGATGCTTGGCGCCGAGCTCGACCATAATCTCGGGATCAAGCGCCGAGATGACGAGCCTGTCGACCCCGAGCGCCGTTGCCTGTACGCCTTCCTCAATCTTGCCGAGGAAGTGGTCCGTGAAGTTTTTCCCAAAGTCGTAGAACTTGACCTTCGGGTTGGACTTCACGAATTTTTCGGCCACAACGAACTTCTTGACGGGGCCGACGGCGATGTCGCCGACGTGCTTGAGAATCCTCACTGTGGCCCCCTTGAGCCACAGCTTAAACTCTGCAAGTCGCGCGGCACCGTTCTCTTCGCCCCTGAACTGATCGATTGCTTCACAGAGCGGTCCCCCGTATTCAGAGACATCAGCTTTCATACAACCTCCTTGGTTGGCTAGCGGACCACCGATGGGCAGTCATAGCTATAAAACACCGAATATTTCAGTAGCTTATAGCTATGACCGTCCCCCAAATAGGTTAAAAAGGTGCTCAATAAAATGTATTTAAATTATACTCTTAGTCTATATAAAAGTCAAGGGTGTAAAACGACTTGTTTTATGATATTTTTTAGAGACCTGCCAGGTAGTGAACTTCTGACTGGCTTGGGATATTAAACTTCAGAAGTTCTACTACTTGGATGTTAAGTGACACGGAACTAGATCATATCGCGAAACTGGCGCGGGTGTGGGTGGCGCCGGAGAAAAAAGAACAGCTCAAGAAAGACTTGTCGGCGATTTTAGATTACATTGAAAAATTAAACAAGGCCGATACCAATTCCGTGGAACCGCTCTACCAAACGACTGGTTTAGTTAATGCCACTCGCACCGATGAACCGCGTGAAGAATTTCCGATGACCGAAAAATTAGAAGAACTACTGCTTGGCCAAGCACCGGATCGTAAAGAAAGATTCGTGAAAGTTAAATCAATACTGAAAAAATAATTTCTAA
>JBBTRD010000005.1:15520-20655 GCA_038065335.1 Patescibacteria group bacterium
GATCGTAAAGAAAGATTCGTGAAAGTTAAATCAATACTGAAAAAATAATTTCTAAGTCCTAACTACTAATTTCTAATGAACACGGAGAACTACACTATTAAATCGGCAAACGAGGCCCTGAAGAGGGGAGATTTTTCACGTGAGGAGTTATTCAAACATTACCAAAAAAGAATCAGTGAAAAAAACAAAGACTTGAATGCATATCTGACCGTTTTCGATTCTGATTTAGAAATTAGAAATTCGAAATTAGAAATTGCGGAAGGTCCGCTCAGTGGCATTCCCTGTGCCATTAAAGATAACATGCTCATCGCTGGCACCCACACCACCGCCGGTTCCAAAATTCTGGAAAACTATATCGCTTCCTACGACGCGACAGTAATCAAAAAACTTCGTTCGGCCGGAGCAGTCTTCCTCGGCAAAACCAACCTCGATGAATTCGCCATGGGCACTTCCACTGAAAATTCCGCCTACGGCCCAACTAAAAACCCGCTTGACCTTTCTCGTGTTCCGGGAGGTTCATCGGGTGGTTCCGCCGCGGCCGTCGTGGCCGATTTAGCCATATTTGCGCTTGGTTCTGACACTGGTGGCTCGGTCCGCCAGCCCGCCGCCATGTGCGGTATTGTCGGCCTCAAGCCAACTTATGGCCGAGTCTCGCGTCATGGCCTCATTGCCATGGCCTCATCATTTGACCAGATTGGCCCATTGACCAAGACCGTCGAAGATTCCGCCATTATTCTCAACACACTCTGTGGCCACGACGTTTTTGATTCCACAACCGTCAAAAATGAGGTTCCCGATTTTACAACCACACTCAATGATTTCATTAAAGGTTTAATTGTTGGCGTACCTAAAGAATTTTTCGGCACAGGCTTGTCAGCAGAAGTTAGCGAGCGAGTCAAGGCAACCATTATAAAACTTGAGGAACTTGGTTGCACAATCAAAGAAATATCTCTGCCAAATTTTGAATACGCTCTGGCCGCCTATTATATTGCCGTACCGAGTGAGGTTTCAGCCAATCTGGCCCGTTTTGACGGTATTCGCTACGGTCACTCGACCCAAGACGGAGAAAATTTGATTAACACCTATTTTAAATCCCGCACTGAAGGCTTCGGCACGGAACCAATCCGCCGCATTATGCTCGGTGCCTACGCCCTTTCGGCCGGCTACTACGACGCTTATTATTTGAAAGCCCAAAAAGTTCGGGCGCTGATTAAAAAAGATTTCACAGATGCTTTCAAAGATGTTGACGTTATTGTTGGTCCCACCACGCCCAACACTGCCTTCAAGATAGGGGAAAAGGTTTCCGATCCACTGGCGTTATATTTAGAGGATATCTATACGGTCCCTTTGAATCTGGCCGGACTTCCGGGAATTTCAATTCCGTGTGGTTTGGGAAGCGAGTCGGGGATGCCAGTCGGATTTCAAATTATTGCCAAACCGTTCGACGAAACCACCTTGCTCCGCGTTGCCCATCAACTAGAGAAAAACCTACAACCCCCAACTAATGACTAACAAAATATCCAATCAATTTCTGTTTGCATTCTATCAATGGACTTCGTTCCAAGTTGGAAATTTTAATATGGCCGACATGGCTGTAAATTTTCAGAACGCATTTTTGGATTCTCCACTAGTTCACGCCCTGGAAATAATTTCCGCGATGGTCACTATTGTTTTAGGTCTGGCCGCCGTGTACTTGGTAATCAAACAAAAAGAGTTTGACCAAATACTGGCCAGTCAACAAACAACGCCAACCGAAATAGCCGGACCGGGTCCACTTCAAGAACAATGGCAAGATATTATGCGCCATATTGACTCAACCCATGAAGGCGAGTGGAAATTTGCCGTGATCGAAGCCGATACAATTGTCGATAACGTCTTAAAAAACTATTTCCCCGGCGAAACGATGGGGGAGCGTCTGATGAATATCGACAAAACCAAACTTCTCTCCCTTGATGATCTTTGGGAAGCCCACAAAATCCGCAATCGTTTGGCTCATGACACTAATTATTTTCTTCGTCACGCCGAAGCCCTCCGCGCCGTCCGCCTTTTTGAATCCACCCTCCGCGAACTCGGAGCCATCCAATAAACCCAATCGGTCCCGTCATAGCGGGACCGATTGGGTTTTAAGTTGTGGACCGTACCGGACTTGAACCGGTGGCCTCTTCGATGCCATCGAAGCGCTCTGCCAGCTGAGCTAACGGCCCTAAATGTGTTGGAAATTTAGCATAAAAATGGTATTGTAGCAAGAATTAGAGCCATTAAACACCCTCGTCGTTCAACGGATAGGACGGGAATTTCCTAAATTTCAAATCTAAGTTCGACTCTTAGCGAGGGTACCAAGGAGCGCAGGCGACGCAGTGCCCTGCGCCAGTAGGCGCGGGTAAAATTCATATATATGCGACTACCGAAAGAAGTACAATCTATTCTTACAACCCTCCAAAAGGGGGGCTTTGAAGCCTATGCTGTCGGCGGATGCGTCCGTGATTTAATCATGGGCAACGAACCCAAAGATTGGGACGTGACCACCAACGCTCCGCCGGAAAAAATTCAAGAGCTTTTTTCCCGACGCTCGCTTGGCGAGGTCGGGACTCCGACCGGAAGCGTCGGAGCTGACTCCAATACGATCTACGAAAATACTTTTGGCACGGTGGCGGTGAAAACCGGCTCTGAAGAACCGGCTTTGGCGCTCGTCGAGGTTACGCCGTATCGCATCGAAGGAAAATACACCGACAAGCGCCATCCCGATGACGTTAAATTCGCCGACAAACTCGAAGACGATCTCTCGCGTCGAGACTTTACAATTAATGCCATGGCCCTCGGCCCGAAGGGCCAATTTTCAGTTTCCAATTTACAATTTTCAATGAATGAGTGGGATCTAATAGACCCATATAGTGGACAAGAAGATTTGAAGAAAAAGATAATCCGAACAGTAGGGAATCCCGAAGAAAGATTTAATGAGGACGCACTCCGACTTTTACGAGCCGTACGATTTGCGATTACGCTCGGATTTGAAATTGAACCGACAGCCCAAAAAGCCATCTCAAAAAATGCCGAGTGGTTACGAGCGATTTCCAAAGAGCGCATTCGCGATGAGTTTATTAAAATTATTGAATCCAACAACGCTTATGAAGGTGTCTTGCTTTTAGAAGAGGTCGGCCTCATGAAATATATTATACCCGAACTTCGAGAGGGAATTGGTATTGACCAGAATCTCCACCATATTTACAGCGTCTGGGAGCATGCTACTCGCGCTTTGAAATACACCGCCGAAAAAGGATATTCTCTGGCAGTTCGTTTGGGCGCCTTGTTTCATGATATCGGCAAACCGCGATCCAAGCGAGGCGAAACTCATGAGAATTCCACCTTCTATGGCCACGAGGTCATCGGCGCAAAAATGGTTGCCGGAATTATGGACCGACTTAAATTTCCGAAAGACATGGCCGAAAAAGTCATCAAGTTGGTTCGGTACCATATGTTTTACTATAACGTCGATGAGGTTACCGAATCTTCGGTCCGTCGGCTTTTGGTTAATGTCGGCCAAGAAAATGTCGAGGACTTGCTCAAAATCCGAGAAGCCGACCGGATTGGTTCGGGCCGGCCCAAAGCTATTCCGTATAAACTCCGCCATCTTAAATATATCATCGACAAGGTTTCCCATGACCCAATCTCGGTCAAGATGTTAAAGGTCAACGGCGAAGACGTGATGGAAAAACTTGCTTCCGGACCCGGTCCCAAGGTAGGCTTGATTTTAAATTGCTTACTGGCCGAAGTTTTGGATGACCCGACAAGGAATACAAAAGAGTATCTGATAGAACGGATTCATGAATTAGACAAACAATCACCGGAAGAATTAAGGAAAGCTTTAGAAAAAATAGAAAAAGCCCAAGAAGAGGAAGAGAAAGAACGAGCCAAAAAGTATTACGTTTAAGCTGGTAAAACCTCAAAAAATAAGCTAAAATAGACTAGTGAGACCTGCGGGACGTAGTGTAACGGTAACACGCCTGATTCGGGTTCAGGAGATTTTCCGGGTTCGAATCCCGGCGTCCCGACCATGAGAAAACTAGTGAAAATAAGTTGCTCTCACTGTGGAAATAAGTTCCTAAAGTATTATATTTACGTTAGAGATAACAAAAATCTTAGTCATGGATCTTATTGTTCTTCTCATTGCCAATTTGAACACAGAAAAACAGGCAAGTTCTTAATCTGCGAAAATAGCTTGTGCGGAAAGTTGTTTTACAAAACAAAAGGAACAATTTCCAAACACAACTATTGCTCTGGATCTTGTGCGGCAATCGTTAATAATCAGAGATACCCAAAATATCCTGCTAAAAAGTGCCGCAATACAGCATGCGGTAAGATGCACAGAAGAGTCGGGTCTCCATATTGTTCGATAGAATGCGGTAAAAAGGGAAGATTTAAATACACCGAGTCCGAGATTGTAGAAATTATTAAAGCATTTTACAAAGAATCCGGACGAGCACCCGCAAAAAGAGAAATGCGAGACATAGTCGGTAAGTGTGCCCACATGTTCGGCTCTTGGAACAATGCCGTTGTTGCCGCAGGGCTTGAGCCCCACAGATCAGACGACCATCGGATGTATCGTCGTACCAGAACCAAGGCCCGAGATGGCCATGTTTGCGATTCCGTTTCAGAAGCAACCATAGATAACTGGCTTACGAAAAATAAAATATCACACGAGCGAAACGCTGAATACCCGAACAGTAAACATAAAGCAGATTGGGTTGTACTGGGAGACGTTTTTATAGAGTATTTTGGCTTAGCAAAAGATAGTCCTAGATATGATAGGGCGATAAAAAAGAAGAGAGAAATTTGCAAGGCTTACAACATAAAGTTAATGGAAATTTATCCCAAAGATTTGTATCCTGTTCAGAGCCTAAAAGAAAAGCTGGGAATTCTAATACCGGCGGAGAAAAAATTTAAAAAGATGGTTGTTGAAATTAAACAGGAGAAAATTGATTTTAAAAATGGGGAGGGGGATTGGAAAATACTTCATTCTTTGAAGGATTTGCGATAGTATATCAGTCGTATCGCTTTCAAGCTGGGCCCATAGTAAAACGGTATTACGCGGCATTCGCATTGCCGAGGTCCGAGTCCGATTCTCGGTGGGTCCACAT
>JBBTRD010000006.1:0-1247 GCA_038065335.1 Patescibacteria group bacterium
TCGACCAACATAGTTGCGGAATTCGTATAATGGCAGTACGGGACCCTTCCAAGGTTCAGGCACGAGTTCGATTCTCGTATTCCGCTCAAAGTGTCTTGACCTAAACAAACGGTTTACTATACTGAACTAATGAAGAAGAAAATGACAATTGATACTCTGGCTCGGATGACTCAAGATGAGTTTGCAAGAATGGGTGAGTCCATAGATACTCGTTTTGATAAGGTTGACAAGCGTTTAGATAAAATGGACGGTACCCTGAAAACAATTCTTGATGTCGTTCTTGAAATACCTTCAAAGAAATCTTTTGAGCGTCTGGAAAATAAAGTTCAAAACATAGATATCAGACTTATTTCAGTAGAAAGAAAGGTTAGTAAACAATAGAATTTCAAATCAAAACACGCCCAGATGGGCGTGTTTTGATTTGAAATTCTCGGATCCGAGATTTCTACCAGAGGCAGATCTGCCTTCGGCGGACAAATACTTATAAAATAGCTTCTTTCAAAAGCTTGCCGGGAGTAAATCTTGGTTTCTTGGAAGCTTTGATCTGAATCGTTTCGCCGGTGCGAGGATTGCGTCCTTCGCGAGCTTTGCGATCCGCCACTTTAAAGATACCAAAACCGGTGATATTGACCTTATCGCCTCGGCGCATCGCTTTTGTAACTTCTTCAATGAAGGCATCCAGCCAGGCAACTCCATCCTTCTTAGAGACGCTCATGCGTTCGGCTAAGATTTGCGCTAATTGTGACTTCTTTACTGCGTTTGCCATATTTTAACTTGCTGGTCGCTCTGCCATCGCCTATGGCGATACGGCAGTACGCTCTTGACCATATTCTTCGTTAAAAGCTCCGCTTCTCCTTCACCATACCTACAGTATGGCTCAGTTAAATGCCCGCTTTTGCCTTGAATCTGGTCAAGCCAGCTGCGTTTAAATTATTTACTATTTTCAATAGTATCGACCTTTACCCCCACACCCAATCAGCAATAACCTTCGGTTGTCAGCAATTTTGCTGATTGGGTGTGGGGGCAGGGACTATCGATTTTCCTAGGTTATTTAAACCGTACTTTTCAATTGTCTAGGTTTTTCGCGAAAATTGCAACCCCGTATATCAACATGGGCCTTTTTGATAAAAATTTCAATAAATAAACGTAAAAAATTAATGGCAAATAAATTTAATAACAAACGCTCAAAACTACAGCCCATGTTGTATTACGGGGTGCAACCCCCCTGTGGAAAACCCAAAGAAAAC
>JBBTRD010000007.1:0-4054 GCA_038065335.1 Patescibacteria group bacterium
ACACCTAGAGATGAACCTAGGGTTGTAGCTCCCGAGATGCTGGCCGTCCCGCCGAAAGAAGCCGTGCCTCTCGTTTCAAAGTCGCCACTGACGAGAAGGTCGTTAGAAGCGGAGATGTAATTAGCGTGGCCGGTGGTTGAAGTCCCGAATCGGTTGTAACTGGCCGAGCTGAAACCGCCGATTTGAAGAGCGCCGAATAGGCCGTATGAGGCGGAAGCGGTGCCTTGGACTTCGAATTTCGTAGTCGGAGTTTTTGTGCCAACGCCTAAACGAGTGTTGGCAACATCCCAATAGAAATTGTTGTTGTCTTGACCAAGATTGCCTGAACCATCTACGAACAGAACGGAACCGGCTGTGCCTGATGTAACTTCGGCTCCGATTTCAGGATTGCCGACATTCTTCCAAGTAGTGCCGTTATAGACCTGCATCTTGGTGACGGTGGTGTTAAAGATTGTCGCGCCTGATGAGACCCCGACAAGATCGCGTTGAGCCGTGGTCAGATTGTTTAATTGCAGACCGGGATGATCAGTACCGGTAAAAGAAAGAATACCAGAAAGAGTGGTGGCCTTAGCCCGTAATCCTTTGGTGATGTCCAATGAGCCGGCGAAAGAATTACTACCCGTATTAGAACTGACAAAGGTGCCCTTTGTAGTGATATTGCCGCCGATAGAGGCGTAACCGCCGACTTCGAAATTGGTGGAGACGGAAGCGCCATTAACAAAAGTCCAGAGGCCGGTGATGGATTGGGCGATTGAGCGAGAGGCAGGGCCGTTGGCGTAATCAATCCCGACCAAGGTTTCGGTGGAACCGGAAGCAGTAACACTGAAACCAGACGACGAGAAAGATAGTGTATTGCTATTTAATTGAACATTGACCAAACCTTCTCTGGTTTTCAAAGCGCCGACGGGTAGCCATGTCGTACCGTTGTAAGCGTTGTAAGTACTGGTATCAGTGTTAAAGACGAACAAACCGGCGGCGGGAGTGGTTATGGCATCACGTTGAGTTTGGGTCATCCGCGGAGCGAGAAAACCGCGAGTGGTAGAAGTTAAATCAAGCAGAGCTGAAGTATTCGGCGCCGTAGTGCCAATGCCGACTGGCCCAACGGCAACCGTGAACGAACCACTGGCGATATTGACCGGTTCATTAAAATTGAAACTTTTTGACGCCACATTCCAAGTGAGCATGGCGCTCGGGGTAACCGAACCACGATTGAAACGAATGTAGGAATTTTCTGTATCGGCCGTCGTATTGTCGGTGTTGATAACAAACGAGTTAGATGACGTTCCCGCGAAATTTAAACTGCCCGAGACTGCGAGATTTCCGCTCAAATTAGCATTTACGATAAATAAATTCTGCCATCGTTTTGACGATGAACCGAGATTAAACGAACCGGAAGGAATAAGGTTTGAGAGAACGCTTCCGCCAACCAATAAATCGTCGGTGGTCGCCCGGCCGGCAATCGTCGTGTTCCCGATTTGATTAATCTGAAAATATTTTGAATAAACTTCAAATAAAGAATCTTGCGGCCGGTTCTTGTCGCCGATAGATGCGTCTCCGGCCACGCCCAGCGCTCCGAACGCGCCATCTAAGCCCCAAACGCCCCGATAAAAAAACCCCATACCCCTAAAGTCGCTCTGGCCGTTTACTTCAAGGCCGCCGATAGCGATAGCCTTGGTTGTCGAAGCGCCATTAGCCGTCACAAATTGCAGATTGATGTCGCCTTTTTTAACACCATCCAGATATTCGGCGTTAAGATTCTTAATGAGCGCCTGATTATTGATTACGAGGGTGCCCCTCGTAATCACAAGGTTACCACTTGTCAAGGTGACGTCCTTGCCAAAAACGGCGTCAGATAAAACACCGAGTTTGCCATAGACGGTCAGTGAATCTAAAAGCTTCGTGGCGCCGGATACGGTCAAGGTCTTCCCAACTTCAACATTGCCCATTAGACGGACATCTTCGTAAGTGAGATTGCCGTTTTTAGTCACGAAAGCGAGAGTAAAATCTTGCGCGCTCAAATTGTCAATGTAATCGGCGTTGAGATTTTCCACTTTCGTCATCGAATCCACCACAATCGGCGCCACGCCCTCCGGCGCGCGGCTGCGAAACTGGCCTTCGGTTTCAATGTGCCCGTAGATGGAAATATTTCCGGTCTTGTCTAAAATTAAAACTTCGTTCGCGTGGGTGCCGGCAAAATGGCCTTGAAGCGTAGTCGCGTCGGTGAATGCTTTTTTAATTTTTTGAGCCACGGCGTCCACTTGGCCAAAACTAAATCCACCGACCAAAACAAATAACACCACCACGACGGCAATCATAACGGCCATTAACCGCGCTGGCGAACGAACCATCGATTTGGAAAATCGATTGAACTGGCGAAATTGATATATCGGTGAACTTTTTCTTTCTTGAATAAATTCTTCGACCTCGGGATCCAGTGAAACCGATTGGTTGGCCCGAACCGCGGCCGGAATGGCCTCGCTCACGCTTGAAGCAAATGTTTTTAATGAATCAGATAATCGATCTAATTTTTCCAAAACCTTGTTTTCCGGTTCCAAAATAGTCGGAGCGGACGGCAATGGAGTAATCGGCATCGGCGCCATGACTGGCGCCTGTGGTGTTGCTTTAGTTTCTCCCGACGCTTCGGTCGGGACCCCGACATTTTGTCGTCGGGGCTGCTTCGTATCTTCTCCAAACGCTTGCGGATTAAGACGTTTAAATTCTTCCAATAAGTTTGACGGCGCCGAAGCCAATTGCACGGTGGAAACATAACTCTTTAACGCTTCGTGGGTCGTGTACCAATTGCGACCAATTTTTTTAGCAAATATTTTTCCTCTTCGAGCAAGCAAACTTAAATACTCTTGTGAGTATGGCGCGTGACGCGCCGCCTCTTGAATTGATATCCACTGCGAAGGCGATTTTTTCGGTTGATAATCAAGCATGGGAAACTGGAATTAAGAAGTAGAAATTAGAATTGCTTGCACCCTTATTTCGAGTTATACTTAGTGGGCCAAAGGCTTCGTTTTTCGACGGGGCTAAGGCGTGCATTCCTTCCCCCTCCAGTTTTGTAAGAAACTGGAGGGGGATGTTTTTATCTATAAGCGTGCATCCGCTTAATTTTTTCTATCTATCCGATACGATATCGGATAGATAGAAATCTCGGCCCTAAATCTAGATAAATTGTACCATTGGCAACTCAAAAAAAGTGGATAACTGCAGAAAAAATTTTCAATTTTCAATTTTCAATTTTTAAAAACTGTAAATTGTAAACTGTAAATTGTAAATTTAGCAGTACTTATCCACATTGACGATTTTCAAGGTATAAAGGTATACTATCCATATGAAAGGTTACTAAATTTAAGATCAAAATCTTTTATAAGAATCCAAACATCCTATTTATTCCGCTTATTATGGTGTATACTAGTTTGAAAATTAAAAATTGAAAATTAAAAATTAATTATCTTATGCCTAAAAAATTCTTAACCGTAAATGACGTTGCCCGTTTGCTTGGTGTTAGCCCCTTGACGGTTCGCAATTGGGACCAGAAAGGGAAGCTCCGAGCTTACCGCAACCCTGTGAATAACTACCGGATGTATAAGATAGAAGAAGTCGAAAATATTCTTAAACAAATAGAGCACAGCAAAGACGGCTACTCTCCCGTGAAAGTAAAAATAGAATCAGAAGAATAGATATTATAAAAACCAAAAATCGCTATTAAGCGATTTTTGGTTTTGCGGGGGCGCCAGGATTCGAACCTGGATACCCGGTTTTGGAGACCGAAGTCTTACCATTGGACGACACCCCCTATTTCTAAGCCGACGCTACCCGGTTATACGAGCCTCCTTGTGGGGGGTCCGCTTTTTGCACTTTTTGCAAAATTTCTTCAACTCGATTTTTCTTTCAACCTTCTTTTTATTCTTGCTAGTGTAATAGTTCGCGCTTTTACAAACCGTACACCTTAACCGCAACAGATTTGGCTGTGGCATAAATTCTATTGAACTACGTAACAATTTTAGCACTTAACTATTTAAATACTCTTAAATATCACGTAATTATT
>JBBTRD010000007.1:4154-8789 GCA_038065335.1 Patescibacteria group bacterium
GAGCCGTTGGTCAGGATTGAACTGACGACCCCCTCCTTACCATGGAGGTGCTCTACCACTGAGCTACAACGGCATTATGTTTTTAAAAAACATACTAATGGTGGGGGTGGTAGGATTCGAACCTACGAAGGCACACGGCCGACAGATTTACAGTCTGTTGTGATTGACCACTCCACCACACCCCCATTTAATTACTAACTATATTGTAAACAAAAATTGCCATTTCGGCAACCTTTGGAGCCGACCCCGAGACTCGAACTCGGAACCTACGCATTACAAATGCGTTGCTCTACCATTGAGCTAGGTCGGCAATTTTGTCTTAAGAAATCTACGCCCCGCAGCTGATTTTAAATATAGTTCTCGTTTTCTGGCTTCTTCCCAAGATATATATTCTTCTAACACATAGACGATGTACATTATGTATTGTTGCTCCCCGCCCGACTGAACGATCCAGTCGTTCGGGCGGGTGCCATTGAGCTACACGGGCCTTACTTTTTAACTTCAATCTGCTTCAAAAGTGTTGAATACTTACGGGCGAGAGTTTGGTTATCGGGGTTAAATCCTAGTCCGGCTTCGTAGGCCTCTTTGGCGTCTGGAATATTGCTCATTTTTAAATAGAGATCCCCTAGCATTTCGTATAAGCCGGCATTTTTAGGATCTTGGGCAATTTCAATGATGAGTTGCTGTTCTCGGCCTTTTAAATCATCGGCTGTCGGATCAACTACAACCGCCATACGTTCCGGCGCAACTGCTTCAATTGAAACCTCCGGCGAAATAGAAATAGCATGCCCCAAATGAGCCACCTGATGAGTCCGACGAATTTTCTGGATTAAACGCGCTGAAGCATGGTCTATCTTTAAAAACACTAACCGCATACGCCGGAGGCCTTTCTCAATTTCTTGGAGACTTGTTTGACGATATTGATGCCAAGGAATTTGTTTAAACCACAAAATTAACTCGGGGAAAAAATCGTCGAAAATATTAGCGCTGACTTCGTGAGATTCCGGAGAAAGTTTTCGAAGATACGGCATCTTTCGATACACGATAGCAATCATGCCGACAAACGACAAACCAACGAGAACGAGAGGAATAATAATGAACACGTTAAATTAAATCTGAAATAACTCGAATCGGCCAACTTGGATGTTCTCACCCAACTTAGCGATATGCGAGGTAATTAGATCGCGAATAGTTTGCTCGGGATTTTTAATAAACATCTGATCCATCAATTCCTCGACATTTTGGGGCTTCATGGCCGTAATGTGCAAGGCAAGATCGTGGGCCAGAGATTGGAAAGCTTCACCTCGACTCACAAAATCGGTTTCGCAGAATAACTCAAGCATGCAGCCGGAAAGCTTATTATTATGAACGTAAGAATCCACCAGACCGGCTTTAAGATCCCGCCCCGCTTTTTTGGCGGCAATGTCCCCGCCTCGAGAAGCGAGCAGTTCGCGAGCTTTGCCAGTATCGCCATTAGTTTCGGTTAAGGCTTTCTTAATATCCCCGACTGATAAGCCCGTCTCGTCGCGTAATAATTTAATTTTATCAAGCATGAGTTTCCTGCTAATTATTGATTTACTGTCGGGACTAATTCTCGTTTGAGAGCGTCTAAAATCAGATCAACGGATTTTTTGGAACGGTCGTTGGCGGGAACGATATAGTCTACGGTATCAGGATTTGAATCAGTGTTAGTAATGGCTACCCGAGTTACGCCCATTTTTTTGGCTTCATGAAGAGGCAAAGCGCTTTCTTTTAACGACGACACAAAGACAACATCCGGCATGCGAGTCAATTTCTTTAAGCCTTCAAAATGGGTCGACATCTTATTCATTTCGCGAGTCAGCATCAAACGTTCTTTCTTGGTGTATTTGTCGTAAACACCGGTCTTTAAACCTTTTTCCATTTCTTCGAGCTTTTTCACGCGATCGTTAATAACCTTGAAATTCGTCAGCGTCCCGCCAATCCAGCGATCAATCACATAGGGCATATTAAGAGCTTCAGCTAGTTCTTTGATGCCTCCCGAGGATTGCTTGGTTAGACCGACAAAAAGCATCAGACCGCCGTTTTCAGCGGTTTTCTTTAAAAATTTAACCATACCAACTAATTCAATTTGAGTTTTTAAAAGGTCAATAATACAAATCCCGTCTCGAACGGTATAAACGTAAGGCGCCATTTTGGGGTTATAAACAGTCTTTTTGCGACCAAAATGTGCCCCCGCCTTGAGCATATCGTCATACGAAATCAGGTTGTCTTGATCGATTTCCATAGTCTTTATATCCTACACGGTTTTTGAATTTAGTTCAAGGGGAGTCGCTCCGCCGTCACGACTTTCGCGACACGGTTTCCGCGCCTCCTGCGGGCGCGGTCCCTATCCCTCGACCGTTCGCCTGCTGGACCAAGCCGAACGGTCTGCGAGGCAGGGTCTCTGATTGCCTTACGGCAAATTGCTATCGGAGGTTCACTCGGCCAGAGCGTCAAAAACCGGATCGAGGTTGCCCTCGAGGATTTTGCTGATGTTGCCCCAGCTTTTTTTGATGCGGTGATCGGTGATACGATCTTGCGGAAAATTGTAGGTCCTGATTTTTTCGGAGCGGTCGCCGGTGCCAACCTGCTTGCGGCGTTCATCGGTGATACCGCCGGTCTCTTCCATTTTTTTAATTTCCAACAATTTTGAACGAAGAACGACCATCCCCTTTTCTCGATTGGCCTGCTGACTGCGTTCCGAACGCGAAGAAATCACAATGCCCGATGGCTTATGTAAAATTCGAACGGCCGTTTCCACTTTATTGACGTTTTGCCCGCCGGGCCCGCCCGCTCGGGAAAAACTAACTTCAATCTCATCGGGCCGAATAACCAGCTCGTTTTCGGTCGCTTTGGCCAAAACGGCCACGGTAATCGTTGAAGTGTGAACCCGGCCCGATTTTTCCGTCGCCGGCACGCGCTGGACTCGATGTACTCCAGATTCATATTTCATTTTTTCAAAAGCATCAGATCCGCGCAACTCAAACACCACGGACTTATATCCGCCTAACGAATTCATGCTAGAATCAATGACCTCAAAACCCCAGCCCTTGATGGCCGAGTATTTTTTATACATCCCCGCTATTTCCGTGGCAAAAAGAGCCGCTTCATCTCCACCGGCGCCAGCTCGAATTTCAATAATCGCCTCATGGCCCGCTTTGGCGCCGGCTGATTTTGGTTTTCCTGACGAGGCAGGCTGATAATTCTGCCACTGCTTCCAATCGTATTCTGACATGAGAAAAGAAATCTATTTCTTGGTTTTGGGTTTTTTGGCCGCGGCAACGCGCTTTTGATATTTTTCCACGCGACCGCGAGTATCGACGATTTTCTCGGTGCCCGTATAAAACGGGTGGCACTTCGAACAGACGTTAATCCGAATATCTTCAACGGTTGAACCAACGTGCCAAGTATGACCGCAAGCGCAGGTTACTTTGATTTTAGGATAATATTGTGGATGTATATCTGCCTTCATGAATTTATAATTTTACAATTTACAATTTTCAGTCAATGTCTCAATGAATCGTTGAAAATTACTCTTTTTTGGATTCTGCTTTTGGTTCCGTCGCTGGGGCCGGAGTTCCTGCCTTGCCGGCAGGCAGGTCGGTTTCGTCAATAATCGCGTCGGCATCTTTCTCTTTCTCCACAACCTTCACATCATCAACAGTCTCGCCCGTGGTTTCAAGGGACGCGGCCAAGGCTTCTTCAGAAATAGGCGCTTGAACCGCCGCGATAATTTCTTCAGGATTACCAAGAACTTCGACTTTATCTCCTATCTGCGCATCTTTTAATAAAATCTGGCCGCCGAAAGCAACAAGCGCGGATACATCAAAGGTAATTTCATGAGGCAAATCTTGGGGTAAGGCTTCAACTTCGACTTCATTGACGTTACGAATAAGAATACCGCCATCCTTAACCGCTTGAGATTCACCCATAAACGCGACGGGGATCATGGTCTTAATTTTTTGGGCTAAATTAACTTTATAGAAATCGGCATGGATAATGGCATCTGAAGCGGGATGACGAGCAACATCATGAATAATGGTGGGATAAGTCTGACTATCAACGCTTAAATAGACAAGGGTAGATTCGCCGGCTGATTTGAAAGCTTTATTAAAATCCTTGCTGGGAACCTGCAGAGCAATCGGTTCTTGACCCTTGCCATACAAAATCGCCGGTATAAATCCGGATTCGCGAATCTGTTTTACCTTGCTCCCCAGCACCGTCCGAACTTGAGCACTTAATTCAATTTTATGCGCATTCGTTGACATATTATTAGTTTAGATATATTAACAGAAAAAACCATTCAATACAAGAACGAGGTCCTCCCATTTTTATCAGGCTTCCGCTCGGGCTATTTCTAGCATCTTTTCCTAAATTCTCTGACCGTTTGGGATTACCCTGTCAGGCCATGTGGTTTTTCCTACTGGAAAAGCCCAAGCCTGACATCCCGACCCGGTACCCAGAGAATTAGCGTCAAAGAAGCTGAAATAGCAGCCGATTGTGCAGATTGAAAAAAATGGGAGGACCTTGTTCTTGTTTTTTAAAAATAAGCGACCGACACCCAAACCCCCAGCGAGAAGTCGCGCAGACCCCGAAGCTAGGATTAGGGCGATG
>JBBTRD010000008.1:0-47160 GCA_038065335.1 Patescibacteria group bacterium
AGTCGCCGAGCGAAGCGAGGCGAACCAAAACTCTTTGACTTTTCCTACGTGGTGCCCCCGGTAAGAATCGAACTCACATCCACTCCTTAGAAGAGAGTCGCTCTATCCATTGAGCTACGGGGGCAATTATAAAATTTTACTATAAAATAGCGGTATTTACAATTACTCTGATTGGATTATACTAAAAAAATGAAACGTATCCTCACGATTATTGCAGTGGTTGTCATTATTGCTAGCGCCTGGTGGTTTTTAAGTACTCCGGTCCAAGCGCCAACTAATACACCTATACCAACAGTTTCTTCAAGCGCTGGCCCGATACCAGAGAATACAAAGCCGAAATAGAGAATACCTTAAAACAATTTTCCACCATCAAAAACGTCGTCATCTCCATCAACGGCCGAACCGAAGATATTCTCCAGCCGTAGATTTATTCTCTTGATCCTGTTATAATAATTAGCGAATCTGATTAAAAGCTTGCTTTTAGTTCAGATGAGCGAAATTATTATACAACGTATAATACAAGAACTATTTTAATATTGGGGGATATGGTGAAGCGGTTATCACAGCTCTCTGTGGCAGAGCGATCACGAGTTCGAATCTCGTTATCCCCCCAAGTGAGAATTTTACTAAAAATATCCAATAAAATGATATGCTTTGAGTTCAATTGGAAACATTGACAGAACCAACTAAATAATATAAGATATATTTACCGCGATAAAGATTTTGCGGTGAGCTATGAGATTTTCATAGCTATTCCTTGAGAAGGAGCCAGTTACGGGAAAAGTTACGACAGCTGAAGCAAGACATGTGCGAGCCGAGAGATGGTTGAGGGAACGGGGTTACTGTGTCACCTCTGACTCTAGTACGTATGATAATGAGTCAGAAAGCAAACCTGACGCCTTTCGGAGCATCACTATCGATAAACTTCAACCCAGGAAGTTCTTGTGGTGGAGGTGGCAAGGGTGTCCCAAGTTCCGTCTTGTCACTCTGTGGATTCAGTATCCCACCGTGGGTGCCCATGGCAAGAACTGGGTGCTTCATGTCTATGGCCGTCAGAACATGGATAAGTTCGTAGACGTTGCCAAAGAGTTAGCTGAAGATCTTCGGGTTAACATCCATGTTCGTCTGGAGAAAGAAGATGAGGAGTGGATTCTCTACGCTCCTATGATGTAGTTTCATGGCTCTGTGGGTTTCAACCCACAGAGCCATATTTTAATATGTTTAAAGATTCTGACTTCCTCTACGACGGCCCCCAGAAAAACTTTCAATCATCGAAACCATTCTTCAGCATCTCGAAAACCGTCAGTCCTAGATTATTTTTTGACTCGCGATAACGTTGAGGATTTTTTTGACTCGTTCCATGCTTTCGCTGTCGTGAATTGAGAGCGTTTCTATTTGGAGCTTTCCGCCGGAGGCGGATCCGCCTTTGGCGGATTGTTTCAATTTTGCAATAATCTTTTTCATTTCGACTGGTTCGATCATGTCGGACTTTGAGATGAATAAATATTCTCTCTTTTTTAACAGGAGCGGATTATACGCGCCGAGTTCATTGCGAATAATGCCATAATCGGTGACAGGATCGGTTGATTCCGCGGACAACAAATGGAAGAGAGTATTAGTGCGTTCAACGTGTCGGAGAAACTTCACGCCCAACCCTTTGCCACCGGACGCGCCCTCTATAATTCCCGGCACATCGGCCAAAATTAAATCATAGTACACGCCCAAATGCGGCTCAAGCGTGGTAAAAGCATAATTAGCGACTTTGCTTTTGGCTCGAGTGAGTTCGTTTAAAAGCGACGACTTGCCGGCATTAGGCAGACCAATCAAGCCAACATCGGCGATAAGTTTTAGTTCTAATCGGACCGTGTATTTTTCTCCGGCTTCGCCTTTTTGAAATTCTTTTGGGCTAGTATTAGTTGATGAGCGAAAATGATAATTACCCTTTCCACCTCGGCCGCCTTGAGCGACCATCATTTTCTCGCCGATTTTGGTGATTTCGACGTCGATTTTTGTGTCTAAATTGTGAACAACCGTTCCAATGGGGACTTGGATAATTAAATCGGCGCCGGTTTTGCCGTCGTTGTACTGCCGGCCGCCAATCCCGCCATCTTCGGCTTTGAAAACTTTACTATGACGCAAGCGCAACAAAGCTCCGAGATCAGCCACCCCTTCAACATAAACCTGACCGCCATTTCCGCCCGTCGCGCCCGTCGGCCCAAGAGACATCATATTCTTATTAAAAGAAACCGTTCCATCTCCACCATTCCCCGCCACCACCCTGATTGTAATATCATCAATCAACATAGGCCCATGCTCTCATATTCTGAATATTTTTACTCCAGTTTCTTGGAAAGAGCAGTTAACGGACTGATTGCGGGGAATTTCCCTACTGCAAATTATTACATATGGGTTCTATTTTGTAAAGGGTTAGGCTTTCTTTTTTAGGTGCTATACTTAATATAATGACAGAATTTAATAAACTATACGGACAACTGAATAAAGCTCAAAAAGAAGCCGTCGATACGATTGAAGGGCCGGTGATGGTCGTGGCCGGGCCGGGGACGGGCAAGACCCAGATTTTGACGTTGCGAATCGCAAATATTTTATTAAAAACCGATACGCCACCGGGCGGGATTTTGGCGTTAACGTTTACTGAAGCTGGAGCAAAAGAAATGAAACGACGCCTCCGTGAAATTATTGGACCTCAAGCCAATGATGTTCGGATTCATACCTATCACGGATTCGCGAATTCGATTATTGTTGAATTTGACGACCACTTTCCGCATCTTGGGCGGATTAAACAAATTACCGAGATTGAAGCCGAAATGCTGGTGCGGGATATTTTAAAGGAAAAACGATTTGCGAAATTGCGGCCGTTTGGTGAGCCGGATTTTTACGTGGATAAAATTATTGGCACGATTAGTGACGCCAAAAAAGAAGCTTGGACGCCAGAAATGGTGCGGGTGTTTGCCACTGATGAAATCAAACGAATAGAAAAAGACGAAAAATCCATGTCTTCCCGCGGACCCACCAAGGGCAAACTCAGGGCCGAAGCTCTAAAACGAATTGAAAAATGCGAACGAACGATTCTGTTTGCCGACGTATATAAAGCTTATGAACAATCAAAAAAAGACCAGCGGAAGATGGACTATGATGATTTAATCGTCGAACTTCTGCTGGTTTTTCGCACCGACGAACTTTTGCTGAAGATGATTCAGGAACGGTTTTTATATATTCTTGTGGATGAGCATCAAGACACCAATGATTCTCAAAATGTGTTAATTCGAATGATTGCCGATTTTTTTGAAACGCCGAATCTGTTCGTGGTGGGCGATGAGAAACAAGCTATCTATCGATTTCAGGGCGCGTCGGTTGAAAATTTTCTTCGATTTCAGAATATCTGGAAGTCAATGCGGGTAATTCCGCTGGAGACAAATTATCGCTCTCATCAGAGTATTTTAGACGCAAGTTTTTCAATGATCGAGCATAATTACGCCATTGGTGAACATGATAATCTTCGAATTCCGCTTCATTCTGATACTGATGAAACACCGTGTCCGATAGATTTGATTATGGCCGGGAATATGGTGGCTGGCGATACATATTTGGCAAACGAGATACGGACAATTTTAAATAAATATCCCACAAAAACAATCGCCATTATTACAAGAAGAAACCGTGAGATTGAGCATTTATTGAGACTTTGTGAGCGATGCGATATTCCAGCGTCCGCCGAGCGTGGGATTGATATCTTTTCTCATCCCCTCGGGACACTTTTTTTTGCTCTCATTGAATTTTTGGCTGATCCTAGCGCAATTGAAGCGCTGGCTAAAACTATCGCCGGTGGACTGTGGAATCTTAATTTCGAAACCCAAATTCGACTAATTAGGGCTATCCGGGCCGGAACGGTTAGCGAAATTGATAAAGAAATTACCGCAATTGCGATATTAAAAAAAGAAGCAACCCAAATTGGCGCGATTGCATATCTTACGCTAGCCGGGGAATTAAGTGGAATCAATGCTCTTGCCTCCCGAGATCCACTCTCTGCCGAAGTGTGGCGAGCGATAATTTTACTTGCTTCAGAACTTGCCGGTCGAGGCAGTACTGATGATCCAATAAAACTAATCAACGATTTGTTGGCTTACCGCGCTTCGGCAGATAAGAAAAGCATTAAAATTAGTACCGGTGTGTCCAATGCTCAAGTTCGTATCATGACCGCCCACGGTTCAAAGGGATTGGAATTTGACTATGTCTTTGTGCCATACGCGACGGAAGAATCCTGGATTATCCATGGTCGAGGAGCATATTTTATTCTGCCAAGAGAAAAAGAAGAAGGAGACGAAATTCGGGATATTCGTCGTTTGTTTTATGTTGCTTTGACTCGCGCGCGTAGCCACGTTTGCATCATTTCTCCGTATGAAGAAAGCCCGGATCAACCATTAACGCCGTTACGTTTTTTGGACGAAATTCCCTCGCGGTATATTTCCAGAATTGATTTACCCGCCCAAGCCCTAACGAGTGTTAAGGCGCAATCCATTGAAACCATCGGTTCGCATCGGGCAATGGAAATGATTGAGTATGCCAAACGTTCACTCCGGGAGCACGGTCTTTCGGTTACCGCCCTTAATCATTTTTGCGAATGTCCCAATAAGTTTTTATTTAAAAGTATTCTAAAACTTCCTGAACCGCCCTCGGCCAACGCGGAAAGAGGGAATGCGATGCACGAAGCCATGGCCCGTGTTTGGCATTTGACGGACAAGAGTGAATCAACAATTACGGCTACCATCAAAAAAATCGTCCATGAGTATTTTCGGGATTCATTATTGCCTATTTTTGAAAAAGAGCCGATTATTGAAGAACTTATTGTCGATGCGCCGATAGTGGCCGCCGCGCTGAAAACCCACATTAGTCAGACCGGTACAATTGCCACTGAAATGTGGGTCGAACAATTGCTGGAGACGGCATACGGAAAAGAAGTCGTGTCGCTAAATCTCCACGGTAAACTTGACGCGGTCTTGGATACTAAGTCCGCGGTTTTTGTTTTTGATTATAAAACTCGTGAAGCTTTAAGTATCAATGCCATCAAAGGTGAAACAAAAAATAGTAATCGCGATTACTTCCGCCAACTGGTATTTTACAAAATACTGCTTGAGAAAAATCAAAAATACAAAAACAAATCAATTGAACCTGCCCTTGTATTTATTAAACCAGATTCAAAAAATCGCTGCCCAATTATTTCTCTTCCCGTAGAGCCCGCGGACATTAAACAGGTTAAGCAAGAAATCAAGGATTTAATAGAAAGCGTTTGGTCCGGTAAATTTCTTACCACCACCTGCGACGACAAAGATTGTGAATACTGCGCTTTACGAAAGATGATGGAGTGAGCAGAACTTGGTGTTTTTTCTCAGGCTTCCGCTTGAAGATAGTCGTAGTTTTTGGTATTATTTCAATGACCCAGTAATACAACTTCCAGTTGGCTTGGGTAATTCTTTTGTATACTGGTATAGATTTAGAAAATTGTTTATTAAAAGAATATTGTGTAATTAATTTAAACGCCAGAAAGAATTCTGGAAGTTGATATACTGGGATGACTCATCAAGAAATACGAGAAAAATTTATTAAATTCTTCTCCGCCGGAGGCGGATCCGCCTTTGGCGGAGAAGTTCTTAAACACAAGACCGTGCCGTCTTTTTCGTTGTTGCCAACCGATTCGTCGGTGTTGTTTACGACCGCCGGAATGCAACAGTTTAAACCGTATTATACGGGTGATGGCGATGCCATGAAAGATTTTGGGTCGCTTAATACTGTTTCAATCCAAAAATCAATGCGCACTTCAGATATTGATTCCGTGGGGGATGAATCACACCTCACCTTTTTTGAGATGCTCGGCAACTTCTCCTTTGGCGGTTATTGGAAAAAAGAAGCCATTGAGTATGCTCACGAATTTATAACCAAAGAGATGGGCTTAAAAATAGATTATGTTTCTGTATTTGGTGGCGAATCCTTCGACTCCGTTCAGGACAAATCCGGCAGTGTACCGCCAGATTTGGAATCAGAAAAAATATGGCAATCGCTTGATTCATCATTGGAAGTAAAGCGAGCGGGTCGAAACGATAATTTTTGGGGACCGACGGGCAGTGAGGGTCCTTGCGGTCCGACAACGGAGATTTACGTGAATGGTCTAGAAGTTTGGAATATTGTTTTTAATGAATATTACCAATCTGCCAATAAGCAATTGAACCCCCTTAAAATTAAAGGCATTGATACTGGTATGGGCCTTGAACGTTTAGCCATGGTCTCGCAGGGGAAAACAAATATTTTTGAAACCGATTTATTTGAACCCCTTATTCAAACGTTGCCGGATTCTTTAGATTTAAGAAAGAAAAGGATTATTAGTGATCATTTGCGAGCCGCGGTTTTTTTGATTGCTGACGGTGTCACGCCATCCAACAAAGATCAAGGCTATATTTTGCGACGTCTTTTGCGCCGAGCGATGGTTTATGAAAATCAAGCGAATTTATCACCCCAAGTATTTGAAAACGTTTTAAGAAAGGTAATCGAAATGTATGGCCGTGAATATCCGGAAATAAAATCAAAAAAAGACGAAATAGTAAACTCTTATTTCGCTGAATGGAATAAATTTAAGAAAGCCCTTTCATCTGGCATTAAGGAACTTGAAAAACTAGGAATCATTGATGCTCAATCAGCTTTTAAGCTCTATGAAAGTTATGGTTTGCCTTTTGAAGTGATAAAAGAAGTGGGCGGGGACAAAGCGTCGAATTTAACACGGAAAGACTTTGAAACGGAAAGGATCCACCATCAGGAAAAATCTCGAGCCGGCGCGGAAAAAAAATTCGGCGGACATGGCATGACTACTAGTGACCCTTCGACGGGCTCAGGGCTAGCTTCTGAAGAAGCTAGAAAGAAAACCAGACTTCACACAGCCACTCATATTGTGGTCGCGTCTCTAGAGAAAGTTTTAGGCGAATCATTAAAACAAGCTGGCGCTGATATCACCGCCGAACGCTTGCGTTTTGATTTTGCCTTTCCACGCAAAGTGACGCCGGAAGAATTGGCTGAAGCCGAGAAAATCGCCAATCAAGCCGTGGCCGATAATTTAGAAGTTTGGTTTGAGGAACTATCGCTGGAAGAAGCTTTTGCTTCCGGCGCTCATGGCGCTTTTGCCTATAAATATCCGCCCCGAGTCACCGTTTACACTGTTGGGGGCAAGAAAGGCCCCGACGCGAAGGTCGGGGTAGATTATTTCTCTCGTGAAATTTGCGGCGGCCCCCATGTCTCCCACACCGCTGAAATCGGTCATATTAAAATCACTAAAGAGGAATCCGTGAGCGGAGGAAATAGGCGAATTCGAGCCGTGATTGAATAGGAAATGAAAGACAATTTCTGGCAAAAACTAAAAGTCCTTCGACGGGTTCAGGATAAACCTTTTTTTGTGTTGGCGCCGATGGCGGATGTGACGGATATGGCTTTTCGGCAGATTATAGTTGAATGTGGAAAACCGGATGTTTTATATACTGAATTTATATCGGCTTCAGGATTGTGTTCCGAAAAGGGTAAAGCAAAACTATTACCTCATTTAAAATTTAAAGAAAATGAGCGACCGATCGTGGCGCAATTGTTTGGTAGTGTCCCAAAACATTTTTATGAATGCGCAAAACTGATTGTGGAATTAGGGTTTGATGGAATTGATATTAATATGGGTTGTCCGGCCGGCAAGATTATAAAACAAGATAGCGGTTCAGGATTAATTTTAAATTCGGAATTAGCGCAAGAAATTATCCGAGAAACTAAGCGAGGAGTGTTACAGGCAAGACCTGTTAAACAGGTCTTGCCTGTAACGGTTAAGACTCGGATTGGTTATAACTCAATTATCACCGAAGAATGGATTTCAAAACTTATTGAAGCAAAGCCCGATGCGATTATTGTTCATGGTCGAACCATGAAGGAGGCTTCAAAAGTACCGGCCCACTGGGACGAAATTGCCAAGGCGGGCAAACTTTGTCGCGAAGCGGGGATTCCGATTATTGGCAACGGTGATGTGATGAGTTATGCCGAAGGCGTGGAAAAAGCCAAACAGTATAATTTAGATGGTATTATGGTCGGCCGCGGGGTTTTTCATAATCCCTGGTTTTTCGACCCGTCTATTAATCCAGCCGATAAAACGCCCCAAGACAGAATCGCTCTTCTAAAAAAACATGTTAATAACTTCATTGAACTTTGGAACCCGCCAGAGGCGGGCGCGCTTCAGGCGCGAAATTTTGCCGTTATGAAAAGATTCATAAAGATATATATCAATGATTTTGAAGGCGCAAAAGAATTAAGAGAAAAATTAATGCAAATAAAAACTTCCACTGAAATACTAGCGCTCTTGAAATAAGGTGCTATAATATCTTCATATGTCTTCGACGAAGATTATAAATGTTCTCAAGGATGATTCGTTTCAGGAGATTATTGATATTTTTAAAGCCACGTCGGCCGAAGAGGTGATATTTGTGTTACCCAAAAGCGCGCGGGCTTTTAAAAAAGAAGAGCAATTTGCATCGCTTCGAGAAGAAGCCAAGACACTGGATAAATCGGTTTCTTTCTTGTGTTCCAGTCTAGAAATTAATGATCTAGCCAAAAAGTATAGATTTGAAGTTCTTTTGGCCCATTCGGCGAGCTTAGGGCAAGCTCGTTCGCCGGAAGTACGAAAAAAGTCTAATCCATCTCGCCTAACACCAACTGAAACGAGTTCGATTGATGTAGTGAATGAAATAGAAGATTTTTACGCCGAACCAGCGACGAGTGATGATTCAATCTCAATTTCACAGCCAATAAAAACAGAAGAAGTATTTACCGATGACCGGCGCCTTGACGATATCTTTGTACCCGAAGCAGAAGATCAGCATAATGTGAAAGTAGCTGGTGCCCGTGAGAAAGCGTTGTTTGTTCAAGTAAATCAAGACAATAAAGAACACAAAATTCGGCGCCCCACCCATCGAACAGTTTTGATTTTTTTGACTTGTGCGACGGTCGTCATTCTGGGAGCGGTCATTTTTATCACCGCCGGAAAAGCCCGGATTACTATCAAGCCGGTCAGCCAACCACTTGATCTTAGTCTGACTATATTTACTTCAGATGATGTTTCCTCCACTAGTTTGGCAAACATGGCCATTCCCGGTCAGCTGTTTAATATTCAAAAAACTGTTTCTCAAGATTTTACCGCGACTGGCCGTGTGGATGTTGCCCAAAAAGCGCGCGGGGCGATTACTGTCTATAATGAACTTTCGACGGATCAACCATTGATAGCCACGACTCGATTTGAATCAGCCGATCGTCATATTTTTCATACCCTAACTTCAATCGTGGTGCCGGCCGGCAAAATTTCTAGCGGTAAATTTGTGCCCGGCAGTAAAGAGGTTCAGCTTATCGCTGATAAGGCCGGTTCCGAGTATAACGTTCCGGCAGGCCCGTTCACGATTCCGGCGTTTAAAGAACAAGGGGCTGCGGAAAAATATCAAAAGGTTTACGGTCGATCAACCGCTCCTATTCTTAACGGTACCAGCGGCCAATCAACAATCGTAACCGAAACTGATTTAAGCGCCGCCAGACAAACCCTCACCACTCAACTCACCGCTAATATTCAAGACGAATTGGAAACTCAAATTAATGGTCTAAAAATTATTAATGATCGTCAAATTGTCGTGAGTAATCCTGTATCAACTAGTCCCGTTGACGCAAAGACGGCCACTTTTCAAGTTAATCTTTCTGGTTCACTCAAAACCGTTGGTTTTAAAGAATCTGACCTTAACGCTCTCGTTGCTCAATACGTTGATACTCAAAAAAATATGACCACCTTGCCTGACAAACTCGTACTGACGTACGATAAAACTAAGTGGGACGACACTAAAAACGGTCTCTCTTTCACAATTCACGTCACTGGCCCAAGTTACACCAAGATTGACCAACAAAAAATTATTACTGATTTATTAGGTAAGAATGACGCGGAAATGAGAGCCTATCTGGGCGCAGTTACAGGTATTTCGTCAGCTCATGTCTCCTTGTCTCCATTCTGGGTCAAATCCATTCCCAGTAATAAGGATAAGGTACAAGTAGAACTTTCATATTAACCGCCTGTTGATCCCGAACGAAGTCTGGCTCGCGCTCAGAGCGCGAGTCCGAAGGACCTTAGCTAGGCTACTTCGTACGGGATTGACGTATCTTATTAGGTTTGATAGTATATAAACACTGAATTGACCACGATTACTAAGTGGCGTAGGAGCTTCTCCGATGCCCACTCTTGGTGGACGTCTTTTTTTCAGTACTATATTTGACCACAGAGCCAAAAGAAAAATTAAATGCCCAGATTATAGAAGCCCTGCCCGATACCAAGTTTAAAGTTAAACTAGAAGACGGTCGAGAAGTTCTGGTGTATTTAGCGGGCAAGATGCGTCTCCATTACATCAAAGTTATGATTGGCGATCGCGTCGCGGTGGAACTTTCCCCGGATGGAACCCGAGGCCGGATTGTTTATCGATATTAAGCGTCCCGCTCCCGAAATTGACTGTGGCGTTGAGCCGCAGGGACGACGGAACAAAGGGACGACCAAAGGTCAGCAAAAGACAATATCGGCACTGGGACGGTCATTAGGTGTGAGGGTCACGAATTACTAACAACTCAACGGCGCAATCAAATTGCTTGTTTCGTTGAGTAATATCAGTGAAAGTACGAGCTTCCGTAAAAATCATGTGTAATAGTTGTAAACTGGTCCGACGCAAGAGTCGGCTCTATTGCATTTGCAAGAATCCAAAACATAAACAGAGACAAGGCTAGTAAGAAAATAAAAATTAAAAACTAAAAAATAAAATCTGTCTGAAAAATATTTTAGATTTTAGATGTAATATTTAATATAATTACCATGCCCCGCATCCTAGGTATCAACATTCCGGATAATAAGAAAATCGAGTATGCTTTGCCGTATTTATACGGCATTGGGCACAGTACCAGTATTTTGATTCTTCGTTCCGCCGGCATTGATTTAGATAAGCGGGCCAAAGATTTAACGGCTGATGAATTAAATAAAATTACAAAAGTTTTAGAAAAAAACCATCGAGTTGAAGGCGATCTACGCAAAGAAGTCAGTCAAAATATTAAACGTTTAAAAGAAATTGGGACGTGGCGTGGCAATCGACACGCTCGCCGACTTCCGATTCATGGTCGGACCAAAACTAACTCCCGAACATTGCGGGGCAATATTCGCAAAACAATGGGTTCCGGGCGCAAAACCAGCAACGAAAAAACATAGACATGGCTAAAACCAAGGTTGTGACAATGGAAAGTGATATTGAAACTGCCCCAAAAGAAGCAGTTGTTGAAGCGCCGAAGAAGGCTTCTTCAAAGAAACAGGTCATCAATGGCGTGGCGACGGTAAATGTTTCATACAACAACACTATTATTTCGATTGCTGATTCTGTCGGTCAAGTCATCTCTTTTTCATCGTCCGGTTTGCTTGGCTTTAAAGGAAGCAAGAAATCCACCCCCTATGCCGCCAATATGGTTGCCAAAGATTGTTTTGAAAAAGCTAAAAAATTTAACCTCACCAACATCAAGATTATTATTAAAGGAGTTGGCCCGGGCCGAGAATCGGCTATTCGTGGATTGGCCGGCACCGGTTTAAATATCCTTTCTATTATGGATGCGACCCCAATGGCCCACAATGGTGTTCGTCGACCTAAGCCGAGGAGAGTGTAAAATGTAAATCTCAAAATGAAAAATGATAGATTAAAATTAAAAATACTCAGAAATTCCAAAATTTTACATTTTGATTTTTAAATTTTAAATTTATATCATGGCTAGATATACCGGACCCAAAGAACGAATTGAACGACGCATTGGCGAAAAAATCGGCATCAAGGGTTTGCGTTCTCAACTCGGCAAAACGGCCATTACAAAGAAACCTTATCCGCCGGGGATTCATGGCCACAAACCAACGCGTAAGCTTTCTGAATTTGGCCAACAGTTGAAATCCAAACAAAAAATCCGCAACACCTATCGGATGCTTGAAAAGCAATTCAAGAGTTATATAAAAGATGCCGCGGCTTCACATAAAGACGCCTATTCCAAAATTATTAATTCTCTTGAACATCGTCTTGATAATACCACTTATCGCATGGGCCTAGCCCAATCTCGCGATCAAGCTCGCCAGCTTGTAAATCACGGCCACGTCTTAGTTAACGGTCGTAGAGTTTCAGTTGCTTCTTATCAGGTTCGCATCGGTGACATCATTTCCGTGCGCGAAGGAAGTAAGAAGAGCCCCTATTTTATGAATCTTGTTTCCCAATGGCTACCCAAATATGACGCGCCTGGCTGGCTTGAATTAAATAAAGAAACGATGACCGCAAAAATTAAAGGCATGGTTACCGTTGAGGAAAGCGGCATCGGCGCGGGAGACCTGCAAGCAATCATTGAGTATTACAGCAGATAACTAACAACCAACAACCGACAACCAACAACAATTATTACGTTGTAGTAGGTAGTAGGTAGTAGGTAGTAGGTCAAAATGATACAGATACCCGAACAAATCAAAGTAATAGCCAGAGAAGGCAGTCGAGCGACTTTTGAAATTAGTCCGCTTATGCCGGGTTACGGCGCCACAATCGCCAACCCGCTTCGACGCGTTCTTCTGTCATCGCTTGAAGGCGCGGCTGTCACTTCGATTAAAATCAAAGGCATTGACCATGAATTTTCAAGTATCGCCGGCGTTCAAGAAGACGTTATTGAAATGATTATCAATATTAAAAAAATTAAATTTCGACTTCACACCGACGGTCCGGTTAAATTAACCCTTGAGGTTAAAGGAGAAAAAGAGGTCACTGCCGCGGATATTAAAACTAACGCTGACGTTGAGATTATAAATCCGGAACAGCATATTGCCACTTTAACCGAGAAAAAGACAGATTTTGCGATGGAGCTTGATGTTGAAAAAGGGATTGGTTATGTTCCCGTCGAACAGCGCCAAAAAGAGAAACTGGCTATCGGCGTGATTGCTATCGACGCGGTTTTTTCACCGGTTCGTTTGGTTAATTTTAAAATCGAAGATGTTCGAGTTGGCCAGCGTATCGATTTTAATAAAATAACAATGGAAATTGAAACCGATGGTTCAATCGAGCCGGAAGTCGCCATAAAAAATGCTTCGGAAATTTTGATCAATCACTTCGGCGTGATAAATGAGGTTCAGATTCCAGAAGCGCCAGCGAAAAAAGAACCAAAAACTAAAAGAAAAGTTGCCAAGTCCTAATTACTATTTATGAAACGAGGTAATCAACGAAAATTCGGCCGAGACCGCAAAGTGCGTGCCGCGATGTACAAATCGTTAGCAACGGCTTTGATTAATCATGGCCAAATTAAGACGACCCAAGCTAGGGCCAAATCTTTAGCGCGGACCATCGAAAAATTGATTACCTTGGCAAAACGGGAAAATTTAAATGCCCGCCGAGAATTACTTGGCTATGTCGGCGAGAAAGCCGTTAAAAAGCTTACGGGCGAAATGGTTAAAATCAACGCTGATCGCAAAGGCGGCTACACCCGTGTTATTCGTCTTGGACAACGTCAAAGTGATGGCGCCGAAATGGCTATCATTGAATTCACAGAACAAAATCTAAAAAATAAAATCTAAAAAATAAAATCTTTCTGAATGTTTTAAATTTTAGATGTAACATTTAATATTTCCCCGCATGACTACTTTTCAAATCGATGCCACAAATCAATCTCTTGGACGAATCGCCACTCAAATCGCGACCGCTTTGCGCGGTAAACATCTTCCATCGTACGCCCCGGAGAAATTAGCCAATACTGAAGTGGTCATTTCTAATTTAAAATCAGCCAAGTTTACGGGCAATAAACTTGAGCAGAAAACCTATTTTCACTATTCCGGTTATCATGGCGGTATCCGGGCTCGCAATCTCGGCGAAGAATGGAAAAAAAATCCTCAAGAGGTGTTGCGCCAGATTGTTTATAGAATGTTGCCTAAAAATAAAACCAGAGATAAAATAATTCAGAATTTAAAATTTAAAATTTAAAATTTTTAATATGCCCATTAAGAAAGCGGTAAAAACAAAAAAACCAATAAAGAAAATCGTCACTCCAATTTCTAAAGAAGAGAAGGTTGCTGGCGCGCCAGCGGTTGAAATTATTGTGGACGAAAAAGGACCCGAGAAATATTATGAAACCGTCGGCCGACGCAAAGAATCAATTGCCCGCGTTCGTCTTTTCACCAAAAAATCCACCGATATTGCCGATGAAGAAAAAGCTATCGTGACGGTCAACCAAAAAAGTTATCTTGATTATTTTACCGACGTAAATCTTCAGCATATCGTTGAATCTCCGCTTCGTAAGCTTAAATCTCTCAACCGTTTTAAAGCGACGGTCATGGTCAACGGCGGCGGCATCGCCGGTCAAGCCGGAGCCATTAAACACGGTATTTCTCGCGCTTTAGAACTTTTTGACGGTAACTTCCGAAAGAAACTCAAAAAGTCAGGTTTTCTTACTCGTGACTCACGGGCCAAGGAACGCCGCAAATACGGTCTTAAAAAAGCAAGAAAAGCTCCGCAGTGGAACAAGCGATAAGTTTAGTAGAAGCCCCGCCCTGGCGGGGCTTCTACTTTAGAAATTAATAATATTTAAACCTGGCCGGGTGTCTATTTCGATAATTTTATAACCAGAAGCGTCGAGGGCGATATGTTCGTTATCACGGAACCAGCGAACGGCCTTGATGGGATTAGTAAAGTGGGCGACCAGCGCGATATCACCAGCGCGATGAACGGGTTGGTAGTTTGTGTCGGTAAACCAATAGACCCATAACTGACCATTACTGAACCAAGCCAGTTTTTGACCATCATCGGACGGTATGGCAGTAACATTACCAGTGATTCGGACCGCGGAGCCATCGGCCACATTTATATAAAGCGCGCCCTCATCCATATAATACGGCTTGCTTCTATCGGGGGTCGGCAATGGTGTTGACGGTGGCGTGGGATTAGATTTAGTTTTTTTGGGAGTTGATGTTGGCGAGGGACTCCGTGAAGGTGACGGACTGACTGACGACGAAGCTACCACCGGATATAATAAATCATGAATTTCTTGTCTGACATTTTCTTTATCTTGGCCAGTTTGGGGCAAGAGCATGACATGGCTAAAATCTTCGACAAAACCAGCCGTGATGGTAACTTTTTTTTGCCATGACGACCAACCTTCTTTTTGAACACTGACTGTGTACGTTGCCGGCAAAAGTCCGCCAATACTGGCGGAGTTTCCAAGAAGAGAGGTCGAAGTTTTGAGTTTATCGTCAATTAAAATAGACGCCGACGTGTTGACATTTATATACAAAGCTCCGCTTCGAATAAATTTTCCTTCCTTAAAGCTATATTGATAACCTTGAGCGTAAATTAAAACAATATAGCTCACGCCAATAAAAATAGCGATAGCACAATAAAAAAGAATCCTTCTGGCGGTTCTAGTCATGAGTTATGTTATAACACAATTTATAGTTGCTTTCCAGTACAAAACAAGCTATAGTAATCCAGACAATATTTTTTAGATTTTAGTTTTTATTTTTAATATTCTGTCATGAGAAGTATCGGAATTGATCTCGGGACGACTAATACAGTCGTTTTCCTCCCTCAAAAGGGGATTGTAATTAATGAACCGTCTGTGGTGGCGATTTCGGTTTTAGACAATAAAATTTTAGCCGTCGGTTCTGAAGCCAGAGAGATGATCGGGCGAACACCGGAAAGTATTGTTGTTTCTCGACCGCTAGTAGATGGCGCCATCGCCGACTATCGCGTCACGGGCGCGATGCTCCGCTATTTTATAAAAAAAGCGGGCGGGGTTTTGCGGTTCTTTAAACCGGAAGTGCTCATTTCGGTCCCCGCGGGTATTACTTCCACTGAACGCCGGGCGGTTATGGAAGCTGGTCTTCAAGCCGGCGCCAAAGAAGTTTATCTCGTGAAAGAACCGGTTCTTGCCGCCATCGGCGCTAAAATTTCCATCAACGACGCTTCGGGCAATATGATTTTAAACATTGGAGGCGGGACGACCGAGTTGGCGGTTATTTCATTGGGCGGTATCGTTAGTTCTGAATCAGTGCGTATCGGAGGCAATAAACTAGATCAAGCTATTGTTGAATACATTAAGAAAAAACACGGCTTGGCTATCGGTGAACGCACGGCCGAACTTATTAAAATAAATATTGGTTGCGCCATTAAAACACCTGTTGAAGAAAAAATCAGTATCAAAGGCCGTGATTTAACCACTGGTTATCCTAAAACAATCGAAGTGGCTTCAAACGAAATTACTGAAGCTTTATCCGAACAGCTCCGAGAAATTATTCAAATTATTAAAACCGTTCTGGAAGTTACTCCGCCCGAACTTTGTTCCGACATTATGGACAAAGGGATTGTTATTTCCGGCGGCGGCGCTTTACTTAAACATATAGACACTCTTATTACTAAAATAACGGGCGTGCCAGCCCGTATCGCCGATGATCCTCTTTTCTGTGTCGCTCGAGGCACGGGTATCGTTCTAGAAAATCTCAACACCTACAAAAAGAACGTGATGGCAAAAAGATAATTGAGGTCAAGCTTACAAAAAGTTAAAAGAATGTTATAAATGGCGGATGAAATTAGCTATTGTCCATGATTGGCTGAAAAATATAAGCGGAGCGGAGAGAGTTTTGATTGAGTTGCACAAAATATTTCCCGAAGCGCCGATTTATACTCTTTTTTACAATAAACGATTTATCCAAAAATGGTTGCCCAACGCCGATATCCGCGCGAGTTTTCTCCAAAAGATTCCACTAATAGCTAGGGTCTATTCACTATTCGCTTTCTTGATGCCGACAGCGATTGAATCTTTTGACCTTTCAGATTTTGACACGGTTTTATCTTCCTCGGTCATATTTTCTAAAGGCCTTATTTTAAAACCCTCGACTAAACATATTTGCTATTGTTATAGCCCGACAAGATTTTTGTGGGACAGAAATTTTAGTGATCAGAGCCGACGCTTTGGTCGGCTCCCCGACTCTTTGACGTCGGGGTTTTCAATTTTCAATTTTCAGTGGCCAAGAAAAATTTTTAAACACTTTTTGCGACTCTGGGATAGAGCTGCTGCCGATCGTGTTGACCAATTTGTCGCCATTTCAAAAACCGTTCAAGATAGGATTAAAAAATATTATCGCCGCGAGTCAATAATAATCTATCCACCGGCTTCGTTTTTGACCCCCGACTCGACCGATAATCGGTCGGCTCCTGCGGCCGACCGTCATCTAGACTCTCGGCGGTTCACCAAGCGCCAAGCTGAACCGCCTGCGAGACTTCTCGCTGGGAGTCAAAAACTTCGCCTTAACGATTATTATCTAATCGTGGCTCGGCTTCATAGTTATAAAAACATCGACATCGCGATTAAGGCGTTTAATAAATTAAATTATCCGTTGGTAATTATTGGTGACGGACCTGACAAGAAACGATTGGAACGCTTGGCCAATAAAAATATCACTTTTCTTGGCGAACAGGACGATTCTACGCTAATCGAGTACTATCGCGCTTGCCGGGCCTTTATAATGCCCCAAGAAGAAGATTTTGGACTGACTCCCATCGAAGCCATGTCTTTCGGTAAACCCGTTGTGGCGTTATGCAAGGGTGGCGCTTTAGAAACCATTGTTGAGAGCCAAACTGGCGAATTTTTTGATGACCCTATCCCGGAAGCTCTGGCCGATGCTATCCGTCGTCTAAACGAAAATTACACCGGCTATAATCCGAAAACCATTAAAGCTCGAGCCTCTATTTTTGATGTTGAAAAATTTAAAGAAGCGATTATTAAATTAGTCACATGAAAATCTCCGTCAAATCTAAAACGGTTCTGGTGGGAGTATTAAAAACCAGAAGGGATCAGAAAATTCTTCTAGAAAAGCATTGGTATCGCATTCCCGTTTTGCATCTTCCAAAACGAAATTTTAAATATATTGCTTTTTATCAACCGCTAGGGTTTGGAAAACACGGTAAACGGATTGAATATTACGCTCAAGTTTCAAAGACTTCGATTTCAAAAAGAATCAATTTGTTGCCCGATGAGTCCAATCATCCTCGCGCCAGCGATGACTATAAACGGTTTGAGTTTAAAGAAATCCTAAAACTTGAGAAGCCCATCAGAAATATCATTCCCCGCAGAATCGTGTTTGGTTTTACAACCTTGAAAGCTCTGCTCTCATCAAAAGATATTCTGCAACTCTATGGTGTGTTGCCGACCGAACAAATTGTTCAACGAGCACTGAAACGTTTTGGCATCCAACCTATAATCGAACATACCGTCTCTGCTCAAGGCCGCTGTTATCGTATTGACTTGGCTCTTATTATTGTGCGCCCGCCCGCCTCTGGCGGGAATGGGCGAATAGCCATAGAATGTGATAACCTTAAAGCCCATTCCACTAAAACCCAAATCCAAAAAGATAAAACCAAGGATCGCTTCCTCAAATCTATCGGTTGGCACGTCATCCGTCTCACCGAAAAAGACATCGTCGAAAATCTCCATTTCTGTATCGCCCGTATAATAAAAACCATCAAAGCCCTCGGTGGCCAATGAAGCATATCGGCTCAATTCCCACCATTTGAGCCGATACCGGCCTCTTTGAACCTTGCTGAACATCTTAAAATTTTAGCTTCGCGCGTCAAAATCAAGTCCGGCCGAGAGTCTCGCCAAAAAGTGATAGAAGTGGTATGATTCGGGCTTCCAATGCCCACGATTACCTCGGCAAAATTTGTAAAAGGCGTGGTCGGAGATGATGAAGCCTTGGACGACGGCAAAGCCCATATCGCTCTGATTGGGCGTTCAAACGTGGGCAAGTCGAGCGTCATTAACTCTCTGACCAAACAAAAAGGTTTAGCTAAAACCAGTTCTTTTCCCGGCCGAACTCAAGAAGTTAATCTGTTTTTAATCAATAAGTCTTTTTATCTGGTTGATTTGCCGGGCTACGGTTACGCCAAAGCCGATGAAGGCGGACGGGATAAACTTAAAAAGATAATTTTTTGGTACTTGTTTAATTCGCACTACCAACAAAAATTAGTGCTTTTAATTATTGACGCCGAAGTCGGTTTGACGGCTAATGATAAAGAGATTCTCCGCGGTCTCGAAGAACGCAAAAAAAACATCTTGATTGTCGCCAATAAAGTCGATAAAATTAAAAACGCGGTTTATTTAAAAAAACTTCAAGAAATTCAGAAGATGGCCGGCGACCATAAAGTCATTCCATACTCCGCCGAAAAGAAAATAGGCATAACTGAACTAACGGAAGAATTATTCAAAAAATAAAGCCATGTCGGCGTTTACTAAAAAAGAAATGGCGATGATGAAGCGGTTAAATACGCCTGCCAAAATGCAGGATTTTTTAAATCAAATTCCTATTAATTTTGAGAAAAATGGCGTCGATACTGTCAAATCGCCAATTATGGTCCTGCGAGCCCAAAGCGCGCATTGTATTGAAGCGGCGATACTTGGGGCGTATATTTTGTCGCTTCATGGTTATCAACCCCTCCTTGTTCATCTGGCGTCCACTAAAATTGATAAAGACCATGTCATCGCGCCGTTCAGAATTAAAGGTTATTGGGGAGCGCTATCAAAAGGCAATCATGTCACTTTGCGTTATCGCGACCCAGTTTATAAAACCATTCGCGAACTGGCGATGTCATATTTTAATGAGTACTATCTGGAAAATGGCGCCAAAACGATGCGGAGTTATTCAAAACCGCTAAATTTAAAAACTTTTAGTTCTGACTGGATAGTTCAAAAAGATGACCTGTGGGATATTGACAATAAATTGGATAAAATAAAACACTACGATATCGCCCCAAAAGATATTATTCGATCACTGCGTAAAGCCGATCTCATTGAACGTAAAGCCTTAGACCTTACTGAATATGACTCAAATTGAAGCTCTTATAATTTTGAAAACCGGGGCCAACGTTTTTTTGACGGGAGAACCGGGTTCGGGTAAAAGCTACACTGTTAACGAGTACGTGCGATATTTGCGCGCCCATAATATTGAGCCGGCCATTACGGCTTCGACGGGCATCGCCGCCACTCATATCGGCGGAATGACGATTCATTCGTGGAGCGGAATTGGAATTCACACCAGTTTAGATAAGCAGGATATCCGCCGAATTGCTTCGAGCAAGCACGTCGGAAAGCGAATGCGCGAAACTAATGTTTTAATAATTGACGAATGTTCAATGCTTCCGCCTAAAACGCTCGATATGGTTGAGGCCGTCTGTCGGGAAGCGCGCAAAAGTTACGAACCTTTCGGCGGACTTCAAATTATTTTGGTAGGTGATTTTTTTCAACTCCCGCCGATTATTAAACGAAAAACTGAAGACCTGCCTGCCGGACAGGCAGGCGATTCCAATCAGATTATCTTGCTTGATGAACCCGAAGTTCGTTTTGCTTATGATTCTTCGGCTTGGACGCGAGCTAAACCTATTACGTGTTATCTCACCGAACAACACCGTCAAGACGATAAAAATTATTTGGGCATTCTTTCCGCAATTCGAGATAATACTTTTAACATGAAGCATGTTGGCCATCTCGAAAGCCGACGCACGACTTATGACAAAATCTCCGATGAAGCGCCCAAACTTTTTTCTCACAACGTGGACGTAGATTTAGTTAATAAGAATATGCTTTCTCAATTGCCCGGCGAACTGATGGAATTTCCAATGCGATCTTACGGCGTACCGAAATTAATAGCGACCCTAATAAAGGGCTGCCTGTCGCCGGAATTTTTGAATTTAAAAATCGGAGCCTCGGTAATGTTCACGAAAAATAATCCCCGCGCCGGATTTGTAAATGGCACGCTTGGTATTGTTGAAGATTTTCGTAAAGACGATAACTACCCCATGATACGAACTCGGGCCGGACGACTCGTGGTCGCCGAACCCATGAACTGGGGCATTAAGGAAGGGGGCATATCTAAAGCCACGATCACCCAGATGCCATTGCGCTTGGCTTGGGCCATTACGGTTCACAAAAGCCAAGGGATGAGTCTCGATGAAGCCGTAATGGATTTAAGCGAGGTTTTTGAATACGGCCAAGGTTATGTCGCCCTCTCGCGAGTCAGACGATTATCCGGCGTCCATTTGATTGGCTGGAATCAGCGCGCTTTTCAGGTTCATCCCGAAGTCATCGCTAAAGAAAAAGAGTTCCAAATCGCTTCCAGTCTGGCCGAAAAAGAATATCGGGAATTGTCTCCAAAAATTATTACCCAAAGACACGAATTTTTTATTAAAATGTGTACTAAAAAATGAAAATTGCCCTCATTACCCTCAACTATAACGGTGCGGAAAGCACCATCAAACTTTTGGAATCTCTACAGAATCAGACCGACCCTGATTTTTCCCTTATTGTCGCCGACAATGGTTCTACGGACATCCAAAAACTCCGAGATTATTGTGAAAATAAACCTATTCATATCATTGAAAATGGGGCTAATTTAGGATTCGGCGGAGGTTGCAACATTGCCATAAAGAGGGCCCTCAAAAATGGGGCGAGTTGGCTTGTTTTGTTAAATAACGACACTTGGGTCGAATCTGACTTTATCAGCCATTTAAAAGCCATTCTAGAGCGTACAAACGGCCTTGTCGGGTTACCTATTGACGAGGGGGATGGAGAAATTGCCATGGGTGGCCGACTTGAGTGGTTGAGTCCGACATTGAGTCATAATCACAGTTTTCTCAACCATAAACAAAATGCGCGAAAAAACGGAAAAAACGTTTGCTATGCCATTGGCGGTGGGATGGCTATTGATTCATCGGCCGTCGAAAAAATCGGTTATTTTGACGAAAATTATTTTCTTTATTTTGAAGATGCGGATTTATCAATGCGGGCCCATGAAGCAGGCGTTCCAATAGCTTTTCCGACGAAACCGATCATTCATCACACTGTTTCAACAACCACGAGAAAACTCGGCGCGCCGTTACTTTTGCGTTACCACTATCGTAATGCTCTTTATTTTAATTTTAAAAACGCGCCTTTGTTTTATAAAATTGGCGCGATTTTTTGGAGTGTCATCATTTTCGTCAAACAACTGGTTAAATTATTAAGCAACATTCATCCTGCCGAGTCGCGAGCCATTCTGGCCGGCATTATTGATTTTTATCAAGAAAGGATGGGTCCCGTTAGAAGTAGCCTCGCCGAGGTCCGAAGGACTCGCGCCAAAGGCGCGAGCGAGACTTCGTACGGGATGGGCCGCATCTCCAAAAAAATTAAAGTCGGCATTGAATGTGAGCAAATTGAGGGCGAAATCTGGGGCGTGGGAAAGATTATTACCAAACTTTTAGAAAATATCGCTTCTCGGCCGGAACTGGAAAAAGATTTTGAATTTCATCTTTATTTCAAATCAAAAATTCCAAAACTATTATTCCTAGACAATTCAATATTTCATAAAAAAGTTATTGAGCAGCCGTTCCGGCACAAATCGTTTGTATTTTATTACTATGTTTTGCTTCCGATTCAGCTTTGGTTTGAACGGCTCGATGTCATGTTTTTCCCAAATTATATGTTGCCCATTATTTTTTTCGGCAATTCTGTCGTCATGCTAACCGAGGATATATATTACGAGATGCGGTCAAAACAACAACGATTCCATCATCGTTTGGCTTATCGGGTTTTTGCCACTTGGGCCACCTGGCGAGCCAATAAAATTATGGCCATTTCGCAAACTTCAAAGAAAGAACTGGTTCGATTGTTTAACATTGAACCAGCCCGCATCGTGGTAAATCTACTCGCGGTAGATTCGGCAAAAATAGATTCTTTTTCCAACATTGGAAATTGCCCGCCCGCCGAAGCTTTAGCGAAGGAGGGGAAATTGAAAAATGAAAATTATCTATTGTTCGTCGGCCAATCTTTTCCCCGTCGACATTTAGCGGAATCATTGCTCGCCTTTGAAAAAATAGCGTCGGAATTTCAAGATTTGAAATTTATTATTGTTGGCCCGGACAAATATAATCCGCCGAGGATCAGACAACTTCAACAAGATATCAATTCTCGACTCGGCGGTGAGAGAATAATTTGGCATGAACGCGTATCCCAAGAAGAATTATCGCAACTTTATGCTCACACTCTGGCAACGATTTATATTTCATCCCGCGAAGCCTTTGGTTTGCCTCCGTTGGAAGGCCTGGCTCAAGGAAGCGTGCCAATAATCGCCGAAAATGCTTTGGGCCATGAGTTGTTTGAAGAGTGCGCTGTTTTTATCGCTAATCCCGATTCAGTAGATGATATCGCTTCAGCTTTGCGTGAGGCCATGACAAATTCAACACTCCGTGAGAAAATAAAAGCGCATGCGCCAGAAATAGTTGATCGTTACACTTGGCGCGCTCACACCGATCGGTTTCTAGAAATAATCAAATCTATGACCCGGCATGCCTAAATTATTAAATCCACTTTTTATATTTCATCTTATTTTTGTGGCGTTAGTTTTAATCGGCGAAATTCCGCGTGAACTTGTTATTTATGAAACCGGTCTATTGGTTTTATATTTCTTGTTTGCTTCCATTGAAGACGGGTTAATATTTTTTGTTCGTTCAATTCCGCTTTTTATCGCCATCCCGCTGACCGCGAATTACGACAACCTCAATCAATGGCGGATTCTGGCAATTATTTTATTCGGCAAATGGCTGTTCACTCGGGAGACCTGGCATTACTTCGGAGCTTGGCTAGTTTTATTATTCCGAAAGCCTTGGATTGTCATCAAAGAGCATCCTTGGGCGGCTTTGTTTAAGATTTTAGCAATCCTTAGCCTGTTGTCTTTGTGGCACGCTCCTGACCGGATTGAAGGTTTAAAACGGATTATTTATTTTATCAACGCCGCTCTCGTCGCCGTTGTTATTGTTTATCCGCCTCGAAGCCATGAGTTTATCAAACGACTCATTAAAAATATTATCGCCCCGATCATTATTGTCGTTCTCGTTGGCGTCGTTCAAGTTGCCTCCACTTATTTTATAGACATTTATCAATTTATGAGAATTTGGGGCGAGGGAATTCAACTTAGAGAGTTTGGCGCGATGTGGTCGTATATCGCCGTCAATGTTGGTAATACCTGGTTTGCTTACTTCGGCGACCAACTCTCGCTCCGAGTGTTTTCCCTCTTTCCCGACTCCCATTCGTTTCCAATATTTTTACTGCTTGGCCTGCCCGCGTTTTTTGCTTGGACTCTTGTCAAGCCGCTCGGTCGAGCGACAAGAATGCGCGATATGCTTTTTACCCCGTTAGAAGTAGCCTCGCCGAGGTCCGAAGGACTCGCGCCAAAGGCGCGAGCGAGACTTCTTACGGGGTTTACCCGTGGCAAGCTAGCTGTGCTTTGGATTCCTTTAATATTCTTGATGATGATTCTTTCTGGCACTCGAGGCATCTGGATAGGCGGAGTCATAATGACGATTTGGATTCTCTTTGTCTTTTTGTATATGCGCCGCAATAGAGTCGCGGCCGAAAAAATCAATATCTTTCGATACATATCGTACTATATATTTATTTTTTTCTTATTGTTTGCCGTGGCTTATCCTATATTTTCTTCCCCTCAATTCTTGGTATCTAAAGGAGACGCTTTCCTGCTTCAGCAACGATTTAAGTCAATCTTTGATTTCGGCGAAACTTCGAATAGCCAACGGATTGAAATTTGGAAAAAAAGTTTGGTTTCTATTGAACATAATCCTGTGTTTGGAGTTGGTATTGGAAATTTCCCCGTCGTTCTCGGCCAAAACATTAAACTAACTAAGGCTGGTTCGTCGGCTCATAACATTTATCTGCAAGTCGCTTCGGAAATGGGGATTCCGGCGGCATTGTTTTTTTTATGGTTCATCTGGTTGGTTTTGAAACAAACCTACAAACGCTTCATAAAATCTACCGAGCCGGCGTATCAGGCCTATTTCGGCGGGCTCCTAATCACCCTGCCTTGGATTCTGGCTTATTTAATGACTGACGTGGCAATTTTTGACGAACGAGCTCTTCTTCTCTGTGTCGCCACCCTCGCGATTGTGGCCACGCCTTTGCACGCTCATGAATAACCCGATTGTCTCCATCAATATCGTCGTCCTTAATGGCGAAAAATATATCCGTCATTGTTTAGAATCGATTTTTGTTCAATCTTATTCTCACGAACTGATAGAAATTAATATCCTCGACAACGGCTCAACAGATAATACGATTGATTTTATTGAAAATTGGAAATTGAAAAATGAAAATTTTAAAATTACTTTTATAAAAAGCAATTTTAATCATGGTATGTGGGGCGGTCAAGAAGAACTTTTAAAACAATCTTCCGGAAAATATATCGTTATTTTGTCAGTTGATGTTATTTTGGAAAAAGATTTTATTTCAAATGCCGTCCGCGCGTTAGACGCCAACCCCAAACTCGGCGCCCTCCAAGCAAAAATCTACCAATTTAATCTTCGGGAATTGGAAATTGAAAATTGGAAATTGAAAATTGGAGGAACGATTGATTCCTGCGGATTTAAAATATTTCGCTCTCGTCGAATCGTTAATATCGGCCATGGTGAAACGGACATAGGACAATATGATAAAGCACGCGAAATTTTTGGCGTGGAAGGCGCGGTGCCAGTGTTTAAAAAAGAAGCTCTTGAAAGTATCCGCATCTTGGGAGAAATCGCTGACCATGATTTATTCTGGTACGCCGAGGATTTAGATGTCGCTTGGCGCCTCCGAATGGCTGGCTGGGAACAACGCTACGAACCATCAGTAATGGCTTGGCACGATCGGCAAACCACTAAACAAACCCGCCGCGGATTACGCGATTTTATCGCTGTTCGCCGAGCGATTCCGCTCCGAAAACGCCAGCTCGAATGGCGAAATATCCGCTGTACAATTATCAAAAATGATTATATAATAAACACCCTGAAAGACTTGCCCTATATTCTGTTACGAGAGATTACCATAACCGTTTATCTTTTAATATTTGAGACTGCTGTTTTTGCCGAATTGCCGACGTTGCTAAAATTAATACCGCGCATGTTTCGTAAGCGCCGAGAAATTATGAAGCGCGCCAAAGCCAGTCCAACCGAAATCCACGCTTATTTTTTCTAATGGAACCCATTATTTATCAATCCTCGCCTCGACCCAGAAATCGTTTATATCGTTTTCGTTATTTTATACTACTTATGATTATTGCCGCTGGCTTATTTTATTTAAACGCGACCGGTAATCAGATTGATATTTTTAATCCGTTCGCCACCCGTGATTCGGTTCAATCCTTACCGGTCATGACCCCGGATCCTGATTACGCAATGCCTGCCAAAGAATTAAATCGACTGGATGTTTTAATTCTTGGCGTCCGCGGAGCCAACGATCCGGACGCCGTGGACAGCGGACCGTTATTGACGGATTCGATTCAAGTTTTCAGCTATGATAAGGCCGCGAAGAAGTCGTCTCTTATCTCTATTCCTCGCGATTTATTTGTGATTATTCACGATCAAAAAAAAGATAAGCTTAATTCGGCCTATGAATACGGACTAAGCCACAGTCCCGACAGTCTTCAATTTATTAAAGAAAAAATTTCGCAAATCACGGGCGTTTACATCGATCAAGTCGTCGTTTTTGATTTCTCATCGTTTAAAGGGATAGTGGACGCCCTCGGCGGTATTGATGTTACTCTGACGGTTCCATTCAGCGAAACCCAACAGTGGGGAGCTAGCTTCTCTTTGCCCGTCGGCGTAAATCATCTTGATGGCCAATCAGCGCTCTATTACGCTCGTTCCCGCTATTCTTCGAGCGATTTTGACCGCTCCCGACGCCAGCAACAAATTATGTTCGCCATTGAGGACAAGCTTCTTCGGTTAAATTTATTGAGCGACCCCGTAAAAAGTTTCTCAATTTTGAATTTAATCAGAAGCGAAATTAAAACTGACATCGGCGTGTGGAATATCAGTGAATTTCTTAATCTGGCCAATCAAGTTAAGTTCAACCAAATTAAACGCGGCGTCATTTCCACCGATAATCTTCTTGTTGAAAGCAAAGACAATGGCGTCTATATCCTACTTCCTAAAGAAGGGACTTTAGTCGGTATCAAGCAACTTTTTCAAGATAATCTGCGATAAAAGTTACCAATCATCATTTTCCAGTTTTCAGTTATTGAGAACTGATCACTTATTGGAAACTGATAACTGAAAACTAAAATTTTATGCTTTCCATCGTTATTGTTAATTATAAAAATGCTCCACTTTTACGCTTGTGCTTAAAATCGCTTCGGCGCGTTATTTCCGATTCTTTCGTTCATGAAATTATCGTCGTTGACGCTTCCGCTAATGCCGATACGGTTCATATCGCGACGGAAGAATTTCCCCACATCCGCTATTTGCCATTCAAGGAAAACATCGGCTACACCCGAGCCGTAAATCATGGACTTAAAACGGCGAAAGGGGATTTTATTTTTATTATCAACGCCGACATTATTCCTCTCGAAGGCAGTCTCGAAAAAATGTATGCCTATATGAAATCCCATCCCGAAATCGGCCTGCTCGGCCCGCGGTTATTAAATTTTGACGGTTCAACCCAACAATCGTGTTTTCGATTTTATACACCCTTCACGATTATTTGTCGCCGAACATTTTTAGGAAAACTACCTTTCGTTAAAAATGTTTTAAATCGATTTTTAATGAAAGATAAAGATTTAACTCAACCCTTGATGGCGGACTGGCTGATGGGATCAGCTCTAATGGTTTCTCGTCAAGCGTTGGAAACCGTGGGCTATATGGATGAACAGTTTTATTTATATATGAGTGATGTTGACTGGCCCCGCCATTTTTGGGAGAATGGATATCAGGTGGTATTTTTTCCACTAGCGATGATCTACCATTACCATCGCCAAGAATCGCATGGCGCGCTCGATGTTCTCGACGCTATTTTTAATCGTCGCACCCAACAACACATCACTGATGCCCTCCGCTATTTCCGTAAAAACGGAGTCCATAAGATATCTTACGTTTAAACAATCATGATTAAAAAAATATCATTACCCCTCGCGATTATCATCTGTCTCGTTCTTGGGTTTGGCGGCGGAATATTGTACACGAATAAAAATACGCCGACCATCCCGCCAATCCAACAATTAATAAATCAAGATGTCGGTAAAGTTCAGAATGTTGATTTTTCATTTTTTTGGAAAGTTTGGAGTGATCTTTCCGCTAAATACGTAGATAAATCGAAACTTGATACCCAAAAGATGGTCTACGGCGCCATCGGGGGAATGGTTGACGCGGTCGGTGATCCTTATACGGTCTTCTTTGAACCAACCCAAGCCAAACAGTTCGCCCAAGAAATTTCCGGCGCTTTTGGCGGAGTTGGCATGGAAATTGGCGTGAAAAATGACATTTTAACCATCATCGCGCCGTTACCCAATACCCCAGCGGCTAGAGCCGGAATTTTAGCGGGCAATAAAATTTTAAAAATAAATGGCGCTTCGACCCAAGGTCTCTCGACTGAAGAAGCGGTCAGTACTATTCGAGGCAAAGTCGGCACCAAAATTACTATCACTATCTCCGGAAGCGACGATAAGCCCCGCGATATCACCATGACCCGGGAAACCATCAAAGTCCCGACCGTTGTCTGGAAAATGCTAACTAACCCTTCAACAAGCTCAGGGCAAGCTAGTAAAAATATCGCTTATATTCAGGCTTATCAATTTAATGAGAATATCAACGGTCAGTTTAAAAAAGCCGTTGATGAAATAGAAAAATCAAACCCCAAAGCCGACGGTATCATTCTCGATTTACGCAATAATCCCGGCGGTCTTCTTGATTCCGCCATCAACCTTGCCGGTTATTTTGTCGCCAAAGGTCAGCCTGTGGTCAGTGAAGTCTTTGGCGACGGCACAATAAATAAATTCACTTCTGACGGAAATGCCGTTTTGGCTAAATATCATGTCGTCATTCTCGTGAACGGCGGTTCCGCCTCGGCTTCGGAAATTTTGGCCGGCGCCCTTCACGATAATTTGGGCTTGAAATTAATCGGCGAAAAAACATTCGGCAAGGGCGTCGTTCAAGAATTAGTAAATCTCGATGACGGCGCTTCGCTTAAAGTGACGGTCGCCCGCTGGTTCACCCCGGCCGGCACTAACATCTCCGAAAAGGGGATTGAACCCGACATCAAAGTCGAGCTCACCGACGACCAAAAGAAAAACATCATTTTCGGCGATTTGTCGGTTGACCCGCAATTACAAAAAGCATTGGAGTACGTCAGATAAACTGAAAACCTGCCACTTTGGCCCAGACCCGGGAAATGAAAGGCCCTGCCTAGACTTGCGTCTGGCAGGGCTGGCCGCGAAGAGCGGGGACACGGACAGGAGTCCGTGGGGGCTTTTCGCGGAGAGGATTATTCGTAGACAACTTATTTGATTATAGCATTTTAATGGTAGAGAAGTCAAGGTTGTGAAAACGGGACGAAAATAGTAGACTTTGATTTAGTAATTAGATTAATTAGAAATTTTATGCGCGTTATTCTTCTTCAAAACATTAAAGGATTTGGACAGATTGGGGAGGTAAAGAGCGTATCGGATGGACATGCCCGAAATTTTCTATTTCCGAAAAAGCTGGCGAAAATCGCCACGGAAAACACGCTCAAAGAAGTGGCCGCCCTTTCTCTAAAACGAGAAGTGATGACACTCAAAAATCAGGAAGCTGTCCAGAAGGCGGTATTAGTATTGGCCACGATATCTTTAGAATTTAAAAAGAAAGCCAGCCCAACAGGAACCCTGTTTTCTTCAGTCACTAGACATGAGATTGCTCACGAACTAACAAAACTCTCGGGCCTGAAAGTTGAAACGGAGATGATTGATATCGGCGAGCATGGAGAACATATCAAACATCTCGGTGAACATGTTGTAACCGTTGAATTGGCTAATGGGCTCAAGACCGATGTTAAGGTGTCAATCAAAAACGAGCAAAACTAAACCACACTGACCACTTTCACAATTCGACGATCGCCACTGAATCCGGTTTTGCGTTTGGTGGTGAACTTTACCTGACCGGGCGTCACGGCATAAATCGTGTAGTCCTTGCCCAGACGAACGCCAAGACCGGGAAGAAATTTAGTGCCGTGCTGACGAATAATAATATTACCGATTTTAGCGGCTTGGCCTTGAGAAAGCTTTACGCCAAGATATTTAGGCTGTGAATCGCGACCATTAGCCGTAGTTCCTATCGCTTTTGTATGTGCCATAGTTTCCGAAATTTTTGAGCTAGCCCAGCGAAAAAAATTTCGCTGAAACTATGCAGTCCCGCCTCATCTGGTTTCACAATGAGTGATACCAGTGAACAGAGACGAAGTCGTTTCACTGCTCTAAAACTTCCTGTTAAAATATATTCGACCCCAGATGGGGCGGGGCGCCATAGTCGTCTATTAATGAATACAACTGTAATAGTATCAAAAATAAAAAAGTTATGCAAGAATCATCAACACGGCCTATTTGTTGGACTTTGTTTGATTATTACCGCCGGGATTGGTTATAATATCGGTCGTATTATCGCTCTCCACGCTTCACCGGGTGCAAATGGTCAATCAGCCAACATTTCTGATACAACAAAGGGCAATACTAACTTCACAAAAACTGCGCCTCAAATTAAAATTACCCTACCAAGCCCTATTCCTACCGACCCCCGAGTGGTTGCTTCTAAAGCGGCCGGTTCCAAATTATATCATCATCCGTGGTGCTCTGGCGCCCAAAGAATTAAAGAAACAAACAAACTCTGGTTTCCAACTGAAGCAAATGCCATTTCGGCCGGCTATACTCTTGCGGGTAATTGTCAATAATGGTACTATAGGTGGGCGAGCGCATGGCACTCTACTTAAACATTTGGTCAATCATCAGAAGATAGTTTAAGTAGAGGTGGCGCCACTGGGGTTCAAGTCCACCATGCTCGCACTTTTTTTACTCTTAAATTCTACTAATTAATAGAACGCCGCTGAATTGACGGTCAGCAAGTTATAAAATGGAAATTAGAAATATCGCTATTATCGCGCACGTTGATCATGGCAAAACAACCCTGACTGATATGCTTATGAAACAAACCGGCATGGTCCCGGCTGATTTTACAATGGATACCAACGACCTTGAACAAGAACGCGGTATTACTATTTATGCCAAAAACGCCGCCCTCTACTATAAAGACACCAAAATTAATATCGTCGACACGCCGGGTCATGCCGATTTTGGTTCGGAAGTGGAGCGGGTTTTGCGTTCCATTGATTCGGTTTTATTGGTCGTTGACGCTCAAGAAGGTCCGATGCCCCAGACAAAATTTGTTCTTAAAAAAGCCCTCGAATTGGGCATCAAACCAATTGTAATTATTAATAAAATAGACAAGCCGGCTTCTAATCCAGACGAAACCCATCACAAACTTTTGGAACTATTTATCGATCTAGGCGCCACCACCGAACAGTTAGATTTTCCCGTGGTTTATGCCATTGGCCGAGATGGCATGGCCAAGTTAGACATGAAAGACAAAGCCGTAAACCTTAATCCAATTTTAGATACAATCTTAAAATATGTTCCACCAGCCAATGCCGACGCTTCGGCCCCGCTTCGTTTTCAACCTTTTAATCTAGCTTATGATAATTTTCTCGGCCGTTTAGGTATTGGCCGGGTGTATGAAGGCACTATTCATATGGGCGATACGGTCTATATCCGCACTCCGGCCAGTCTACTTGGTACCGGTAATGATGTTAAAACGCGAACCGGTAAAATTACGAAGCTTTATACTTTCAAAGGCATGGCTCGCGTGGAATCCGAGTCCGCCGAGGCGGGGGATATCGTTATGGTGGCCGGTATTCCTGATATTTATATCGGTGAAACAATCTGCTCATCGCCCGAAACTCCCGCGTTACCAGCCATTCACGTTGACGAACCAACCATATCTTTAAATTTTCTCGTCAATGATTCACCCTTTGCCGGCCGAGAGGGCAAATTTGTGACCGGCCGACAAATCCGCGAACGATTGGAACACGAACTCGAGGTTAATATAGGTTTGAAAGTAGATTTTGGCGAAGGAGACTTGCTGGCTAAAACAGGATCGGCTGTCGTCGGAAAAGTTTATGGTCGTGGCGAACTTCATGTTTCAATTCTTTTGGAAAATATGCGTCGGGAAGGTTATGAACTTCAAGTTTCTCAACCTCAAGTCATTACAAAAAGAGTTAATGGTGAGCTTGTCGAACCATTTAAAGAAGCGATTATAGATGTCCCGGAAGAGACCTCGGGGATTGTTATTCAAAAATTAAATAAACGCGCCGGTACAATGATGAACATGGAACAGCATCACGGCCAAATCCGCATGACTTTCAAGATTCCAACCCGCGGTCTGCTTGGTTTTCGTAACGAATTTATTATCAACACAAAAGGCGAAGGAATTCTCTCTAGTCGATTTATCAACTTTGAACCTTACGCCGGAGAAATCAGAAAACGGGCGGTTGGCTCGATGGTCTCCGGTGAAACGGGCAAGACTCTAGCTTATGCCCTCGATAATCTCCAACAGCGCGGCCGGCTCTATATTCCCGCTAACACCGAAGTCTATGCCGGCATGGTCATTGGCGATACTTCCAAAGGCGACGACATGACCGTTAATCCCATCAAGGGCAAGAAACTGACCAATATGCGCGCCGCCGGTTCGGACGATAATGTTATACTGGCTCCGCCCTATATTCTCACTCTTGAACGCGGTCTGGAAGTAATGGTCGAAGATGACTATTTAGAAATAACTCCCCAAAGCGTCCGCTTAAGAAAGAGATACCTGACAGAGAATGACCGTATCAAAGCGAATCGCTCAGATTTGTAAGACTATAGAGGTTTAGCCTCTATAGTCTTACTTACCTGACATGTATTTCTCCCAATATTCGTAAAGTTTCGCGGTGGAGACGATATCGCGAACGCAATAAAGAGCGATGTCTCGGCAACGGCCTTCTTTGAAGAGGTGAGCGACGTCATGACCCGTCACACCCTTGTCTTTGGGGCTCTCAATACCAAAAGCTTGGCACCAGAGATGCAGACTTCCCTTAAAACGCATCGCGCCGTAGTTGGTCAATTTGTCGTAGATATCGATGTGTGGCCGATCATAGTATCGATTCTGAATTAAATTAACCGAGGGTTTTACTTTATTAATCGCCGAACGAATCGCCAAAAATGGACAATCAAAACTATGACCGTTGAAAGTTATAAACTGATCGTAATGATTAGCTGATTCCCAAAATCGTTTTAAAATTTCTTTTTCATTCGCGCAGGGGACCGCGAGATTACCACCCACTTCTTCTTCGATTTCATCTTTTTGTTTTTGATAATAGACCGCGCCCTTGTTCGTTTCCGGATTTAAAATACCAATGGCCACCACTCGGCCGGTCAGAGGGGAAAGGCCCATGCCGTCGCGAACGAGCTGACGTTGAGCATCGGTTTCAACGTTGGCCAATAATAGCTCCCTAGATTTTTCATCTAAACCATCGAAGTCCACGCCAACGGTTTCAATATCAAATACGAGTTTAGGCATGAGTAGAATCTAAAAGATTAAAACTAAAATCTAAAAAATACCAACAATTGAATTGTAACTTAAAATACATTTATTACAACCCCCTGTATAGGGCCACCCCCAAGATAAAAGAGGAGAGCTGGGGAAAAAATAATGGGAGAAGATAACTAATAAATTAATTAAATAAAAAAAATAATTTTAAACTCTAATTTATTAAAGGGGAGTACCGTTTTTATCTTTACGGTACGTCGCACAATGTAGGTTATGCGACGTATATGGTAATATAATCAACTGTATCGCGAAACAAATAATAAACCACTAATCTTACTTAATGGATCTTGAGATTATCGTGTCCTACTACCCTTCCATTCGTCCCAGGGAATCCTGCAGAGATCTTTTGTAAGCCATGCCACCTACTTAATACCATTTTAAATCCTTGCAGGGGAGTCTCCCCTACTTGCTTATCATCTCTTATTCTCTTATTCTTTTATTCTTAATCATTTACAGATAATCCAGCGGATTAACCGACCCTTCAAAATAATTAAAATAGAGCTGACCGCCTTTTTTATCACTAACATAAGTAAAGAAGTCTTTGTATACCGAAAGATGTAAATGCGACCCCGTGACGGTGCCGGTGTTCCCCTCGTAACCAATAATCTGTCCCACAACAACTTGTGTTCCAACTTGCAGGAACGAAAGCGCGCTCATATGGGTATAGACGCTCACGAGATTAAATTTAGTAGGATGCTTAATTGCCACCCAATTTCCCCAGCCATCGTTTTTGCCATTAGCAATTATTTCTCCGTCGGCGATAGTTTTAATCGGACTTCCATACCCCGCGGCCGTGTCTATTCCATTGTGAGGAGCTCCACCGTATGGCCCACGCGATTTTCCGCATTTCGCGTATGTCGTGCATCCATAACTTTGAGTAATACGATATCCGTTTTCGGGCCAAGAAAACAATCCTTTTTGTTTTTTGGGAAGATTACTATTGGCAGTTTCGTGAACTATGTAAAATCCACCTTGAATAACTTGAGTTTCAAGTTCTCGCAACTGATTAAAGAAAATGGATTCTTGTTGTTCAGTCGCGATAAGAAGTTTTTGATATTGGGCCTCTTGACCTTTAGTTATGGCCAGCAGTTGGTTTTTGTCCTGCTGAACACCGGCCAGCGATGTTTTTTGGGCAGTTTCCTGTTGTTTGAGAGTCTGGAGACCTTTTTTCTTGTCTTCAAGATCATTTTTTTGATTTATTAAATTTGCCTGATCTTGGTTTAACTCCTCGACGAGATGAAGAAGATTAGAGTTAACGGTTAGCGCGTATTGCTCCTGATTAAAATAATCGGAGAGGCTCGCGTTTTTCATTAATATGCCGACGAGTGTTTCATTGTCCCGCTTCGCGAGATATAATAACAACTGGCCAATAGTAGATTTTTGATAATCAATTTTTTCTTTGGTTGTGACGATGTTTTCTTGAACGCCAGCAATTTCAACTTGAGTTTTATCAATTTTTTTACCTGTCAGTAGTATCTCCGTATTGATTGTGTTGATTTGATTCTGCAGATTCTGAATCTGAGCCTTAAGGGTATTGCCTTGTGCTTGAGTCTGCGCGATTGTGCCTCGTAATTGCTGGGCCTGCTCCTCCAGAGCCTGGATTTGCGCCTTTAGTTGATTCATCTTGTCCTGATTCGCATCAGCTGATACAAAATTAACCCCAAATATAAAAAACAAGACAAAACAACCAGTAAGAATTTTAGATTTGATTGGCATGGTCGGTAGATTTTTCTAAATCCTAAGTTCTAACTATTAAATTCTGTTTTTCCAATCGCTTTCTTTACCCGCTTCACGACTTCGTTCTTGCCCAATACAACAACCAGTTGAACAGGGTCGGGTGATTTTTCTTTGCCCGATAAGGCTACTCGCAACGGCCAGTAAACCATCCCGCGATTATCCCCCGCAACAACGTCAAGGCGGTGTTTTAAAATTTCCGAATCCTGAAAATCCCAATTCTCTATGACACCCAACGCCCGTTTTAACGATTCTTGGGTAATGTGCCATTCAGTGTCTTTCCAATTCAATAATTCTTTTTCATAAATCGGCTCGGACCACAAATATGAAAATTCTTGGGCATCACTCAATTTTTCGAGCCGTTCGGTAACTAACGGCACTGCCGAATTAGAAATATTTAAATTAGTTAAATTTTTAAACTCCGCTGGTGTTAATCGGCGGATGTACTGACAATTAATCCAGTTCAATTTTTTTGTGTCAAATATCGCTCCTGATTTATGTATTTTTGATAATTCGAATTCTTGAATCATTTCTTCGCGAGAAAGAATATCTTTACTAAAAGTATAACCTAAGCCACCCAAAAAATTTACAACCGCTTCTGGCAAATAATTCTTTTTATAATCCACAACCGCCATCGCCCCGTGACGTTTTGAAAGTTTAGTGCGATCGGGCGCAAGAATCAGTGGCAAATGAGCAAAAAGGGGCGGTGTCTTACCTAGGGCCTCATAAACAAGAATCTGTTTGGGTGTGTTTGAAATGTGATCTTCGCCCCGAATAACGTGGGAAATTTCCATCTCCGCGTCATCTACAACGGCCGCGAAATTATACAACGGGTCAGTCACCGTCCGGGCAACACTGAAATCCCCCAATAAGCCGGCTCTAAATTCAATGTGCCCCTTGATCTGGTCTTCAAAAGAAACAACCTGCTCTGAATTGCCGACATTTAATCGAATGATTCCCCCACCTTCTTTGCCGAGAGGCAAATCTTTGTGGTTGCATTCGTGCCGAGGCGGTTGTTTTTGAAATTCCTGACGCTGACGCTCGGCTTCTAATTCTTCTTGAGAATGATGACAATAAAAAGTCTTGCCTTCATTTAATAGTTTTTCCAGGGCCGTTCGATATAATTGCGTTCGTTCACTCTGTCGAATAACTTCGTCATCCCAATCCAATCCCAACCAACGTAAAGCTTCCAAGATACTTTCTTCGTATTTCTTAGTGGAACGTTCTTGGTCGGTATCTTCAATTCGGAGATAAAACTGGCCGCCCACTTTTTTGGCAAATAACCAATTATAAAGTGCTGATTGCCCTGTTCCAATATGCAAAAAACCCGTTGGCGACGGCGCAATCCGAACCCTTATTTGGCTTTTATTCATAGAATTTATTATACCTTTTATCTAGGTTGTCAGCAAAGCGTAAAATGCTAGTATTGTTTAGAAATTAGATATTAGTAATTAGAAATTTTATCTCTATGTACGTTCTCGAAGTTTTACCCCTCACAACACTTCCGCCCCAAATTCCCCAGATTTTGAGTTACTATCACGATTCGGACCTTCCTAAGGGCGCCATTGTTGAAATATCTCTCAATAATCGCCTCGTAACAGCGACGGTTATTGATTCATACAATCTTGACGAACAAAAAATCTTAATTAAAAAATCTCTTTTTCAACTCAAAAAAATAAGTAGAGTTTTAAGCGAAAAATCCATTATTACCGAATGGCAATTTAAAATCGCTTTGTGGTTAGCTAGCCATTATGTTGCTCCGCTCGGCCTCTGCCTGAAAACTGTCTTGCCACCGTTTTTTCTAAAAGCCCGCTACCTTATCGAACCAAAAAAATTATTTTCTAATCCATCGGCGAATCTAATATCGGAATGGATTATTACCCACGCCCAAGATTCGGCCCGTCATATTAAACCATTCCTCAAGGATAAATTGGGCCAGACATTAATTGTTGTTCCGGATGGTTCTTATATCCCCTATTTTCAAAAAGAATTCGTAGCGACAAAACCATTTATTTTGACTTCCGCCACTAGTAACAAAGATTATTATCGAATCTGGAAAGATGTCGCCACGCAAAATATTCGTATGATTATTGGCACTCGCCAAGCTCTTTTTCTGCCTTTCGTAAATCTAAAACACATTATTGTTATTGATCCGCTTCACGAATTTTATAAATCCGACATGAGTCCTAAATATTGGACGCCGGAATTAGCCGAAATGGTTGCCCTGAATCATGGCGCGCAATTTATTGCTTTGTCTCCCCTTCTCGGTGTTGACGCTTATGAAAAATCTCTCCAAGACAAAATTCAAGTTCGGGATACTTCAAAATCATGGCCGGCAAAAATTTCGGTGATTGACCTCACCTCCGAATTCAAACAAGGTTACTTTGTTAGTACTCTCACTCCGAACGCGCGGGATATCATACGCGAAACACTTGCTCGCAAAGAAAAAGTTCTGATCGTTTCCGCCCGACGCGGATACAGTGGAATCCTTCTTTGCCAGCGCTGCGGATTTTCGTTTAAATGCCCGAATTGCGATTTACCCATGCGCGTCCACCAAGGTGTCACTCTTTTATTGATTTGTCATCATTGTAATCACTCTCTATCATATCCTTACGCCTGTCCGAATTGTCATAGCTCCCAAATAAAAGCGACTGGACCGGCCGGCGGGCAAAAAATATTTGAAGAACTCCAAAAAATGATTGTGTTCGGCCAACTTGAGAAAGTGCCGATTTTACTTATGGATGCCGACACTACCCAAAACCAAACCGAAGAAAATGAAATTCTAGAAACAATCCACAAGGTCGGACCTTGTATTCTCATTGCTACCCAAAAAATATTCAGCTATAGCTACGATTTAAAATTTAATACTGTCATTATTCCCCGGCTTGACGCTCTTGCCGTCGGTTCTGATTTCCAAACCACCGAACGGCTTTGGTACCATCTTGAAAAACTGGCTGACTTCCTGCCTGCCGGCAGACACGGTGAACCAAGCCAAATTGTCGCCCAAACATTCAATCAAAAAGAACTTCTTCCAAAACTTGCTCGCCATGATTACAAGCTGTTATACGAACTAGAATTGTCCGCCCGCAAAGCTTTCTGGTATCCGCCGTTCTGCCGAATCGTCAAACTTACTTATACTCATGCCGATTACCGTAAAGTCATCGCTTCCGCCCGCGCGGCGGTGGAAAAATTAAAAATGGCCTCAATCCATATCAAAGCCCAAGATAAAATCAAAATCACCGAAACCTCCCAGCTTTTCCTAAAAAAAGAGAAGGGCCGTTTCACTTATGCCATCATCGTCAAAATCCCGCTCGACTTCCCTCCCCGTGATCTCCTTCGCTACGTCCCCACCCAATGGCTGATAGATTTAGATCCGCGGACAACAATATAGGATATAGACAAGAAGTTGTTATTTCAGTAGTATTTGACTAATGGAAATTACGAAGACACCGCATGAAGTATTGGCCAACCGGACTAAGCTGGTACCGGCCGAAGAAATAAAAGCGGGCAAATATGGCCAGCTGGTTTTGGATATGAAAAAAGCGATGGTGGAGAATATGGGTGTTGGTTTGGCCGCTAATCAAGTCGGACAAGATTTAAGCATTTTTGTTATTGATGCCAAAACCGCAAACGCTTACAAAGTGCCGGAAGCGTATTTCAATCCCGAAATTACCGAGTATTCGACGGAAACCGATGATGTCGAAGAGGGCTGTCTCTCTATCCCCGGCTTTTACGTTGGAATCCCCCGCTCCAAGAAAATCATGTTCAAAGCCCTAGACGAAACTGGCAAGAAAATAAAATTCAAAGCCCGCGGCTTCCTGGCTCGCGTTCTCCAACACGAAACTGACCATCTTAACGGATTAGCCATTAAAGACAGGGCAAAAATATAAGGTTAAGAACCTGCCTTTTGACCCAGTAGCGGAAGGGGTCCCAGCGAAGCTGGGGAAACCGACGGCCTGCCTGCCGGCAGGCAGGGACTGGTTTCCCGGGTCTGGGGCAAAAGGCAGGTTCTTAACCGCAATATGAAAATAATTTTCTTTGGGACATCTGAATTTGCGGTACCGGCGCTAGAGACACTCCATGGTGCTGGTTTTGATGTTACGGTCATCACTATGCTCGATCAACCGGTCGGCCGAAAAAAGATTCTCACACCGACGCCAGTTAAGGTCGCGGCGGAAAAACTTGGTCTCAAAGTTCTCCAGCCACTGAAACTAAAGGATGATGTATTTTTTGAAGAATTTTTAGCCCTGGGCGAACCCGCCTCTGGCGGGCAGTTCCAACCTCCCGATTTTTGTGTTATCGCCGCCTACGGCAAAATTATCGCCGAACGATATATAAATACCCCTAAATATGGGTTTTTAAATATTCATCCTTCTCTTCTTCCGAAGTATCGAGGACCAACACCCATTCAGACTGCAATTCTCAATGGTGAAGATACAATTGGTGTCTCCATCATACAAATTGATAAAGACGTGGACCATGGCGGAATTTTTTCGAAGCAAGAATTACGAATTACGAATTACGAAAACTACAAAAAAATTTATGATAAGCTCGCTGAACTTGGGGCAAAATTATTGGTTGAAACAATCCCTAAAATTATTTCCGGAGAAATCAAGCCGAAGGAGCAAGACCACAGCCAGGCGATATTCACGAAAATATTTACTCGAGAAGATGCCCGCATTGATTGGTCTCGTCCGCCTCAAGAAATTTATAACCAAATCCGCGCCCTCAACCCCGAACCCGGCACTTGGACAACATGGAACGACAAAGTAGTGAACATCAAAGCCGCCTCCTTCGCTAAAACTACGGAAGGCCACAACAAGCAACTAAAATTGCTCATTGTACAACTTGAAGGGAAAAAAGAAACATCCATGTCTGATTTTCTCTCTGGCCATCCCGATTTCGATGTCTCTCAATTAAAATAATTAAAGGCCCCGCGCAGGCCGCATACGCGGGGCCCTGGCGGGGCGGGAACTGACCTGACGATTCACTTTCGCGAGATGACAGTCGGCGTTGTCCGCTGCACTTCGAGAACTGCTGCGTTCCAGCGCCACTCGATGTAATTGTACGCCGGTTGAACCGTCCCCTCTCTCACCTTCTCCGGCACATACACGTGCTGCTTGACCACGGTGCTGGGCGGCAGTTTGGGATCGAACACAACGGTTCTGATCCCACCGTGCTTGGTCAACACGGTGATTGACCCTTTGGCGACGTTCCTGTCCTTGAAATCGAACTGGCGGGCTGCCCCGTCATCGACTTCATAGGTCGCGTTGATGACGTACACCTTGTTGTCGGTGATGCCGTCGCCGTCGGCGGTCGTGAGAGCCACGCCAATGATGATGATGAGCCCTGCCAGGAGAAAGCCGACGAGCATGCTCAGCACAAACTTCCTGTTTGTCATGGTACTGCCTTACCTTTCTGCCCCAAAGGGCCTAATCTGAACTGATACCTCCATTATAGCATATCTGCATTATATGTCAAATCCCGCCAACTGGCGGGATTTGACATATAAATTAGTGTGGCAACTTAACTAACTTACACTTTAGAAATAGCTCGTACGAGCTATTTCTAAAGTGTAAGTTTTATTTAGTCGATCAGCGGAGCAAGAGTTTTGTACGAATCAAGTTCGGATTTGGAGACGGGAGCGACTTGATCGACGCCAATACCCAAACGGGCAACGGCCATCGGCGTGAGGTAGCGTTTGCCGGAACCGCTGATTTGGAAGACATCGCGGTTAAGCGGTGAAAACTGATAGACGTACTGGTTCGTCGGATAAAAATTAAATTCTTTGCGACTAATAGTGATGATGTCTTCGGCCCGGTCGCCATAGAATTCAAAAATCTTTTTTGGGTTAACGATAGGACGAACTAGACCGCCTTCGGTCAGATAATACACGGCCGAACTGCCTTGCACTTTAACCAAGCTTGCGCGCGGATATTTATCGAGTTGAGCTTGGTTTATTGGTTGAATCATGTCAAACGTATAACCATAATCGTAGAAGATGGCGAGCGAAGGAAAGACATGTTTTTGACCATTTACTAGAGCATAAACTTCTCCAGAATTTGGAACAGAAACTAAGTTAATCTTCTGGCCAGATAAATCTTTCGGAGCGACGGCATTATTGATAGTCGCGGTGAGTTTAGAATTATCGGTCGAAGTCGAAGTGCCAGAACTGGCCACTGGAGTGTTGCTAAAAATATCAAAATTTAAACGGATCAGTTTTGGTTGATAAGTACCAGCCACATATGGTGCGGGTGCTGTTTGAGAATCACAACCAAGACCGGACATGGCTAAACCACGACAAACCATAGCTTGAGGATCTAGGGCAAGAGAAGAGCCCTGACTGGCTAAAATAGGGTATAAAGGCATGGCGATTAAGGCCAAAACTGTCGGTAATACAAGGGATAATTTAAGAATTTTTGTCATGGATATATAGTATCATGGTTAGCGAGTTGTGTCAAATCGAGACTAGAATTCATAAATTATGATACAATAATTTTATGGAATCAGATTCGCTAATATTAAAAGTCGACAATCTCGCCGTTCATTTGGATGGTCAGAAAATCCTACATGATGTTTCGTTTGATTTAAATCGCGGCGACACGGTTGCGATTGTCGGACCAAACGGCGCCGGTAAATCGGTGCTCTTTCGGGCTTTACTTAGCCTCGTCCCCTACACCGGCACTGTAACTTGGACCAAAGGTATTAAAATAAATTACATCCCCCAACGTTTTACCATCGACCGTGATTTTCCCTTGACCGTTCGAGAATTTCTTCAGTTCAAAACTAAAAACCATCACGCCATCCTTGATGCTCTTCGTTCCGTCGGTATTACCGACGAACATCATATTAATCACTACCTCCTCAATCAACGTTTGGGCTGGCTCTCGGGCGGTCAAATTCAACGGGTTTTAATTGCTTGGGCGATTGTTGATGAACCTGATGTAATTCTTTTTGATGAACCGACGGCGGGCATTGATGTTGGCGGTGAAGAAACAATCTATCATCTCATTAAAAAATTAAAGAACGAAAAAGATTTAACTATTCTCATCATCTCGCACGACTTGAATGTTGTCTATAAATATGCCACGTCAGTCTTGTGTTTGAATAAAGACATGATTTGCTACGGCACGCCCGCCGAGGCTCTTGATCCATCATCGCTCAAGGCCCTTTACGGCGAAGCGACTTTCTTCACCCATCACCACCACCAGAAATAAAACCTAAAGCACAAAATCCTAGATCCTAAACAAATCCCGAAAACATGAAATTCCAAATCCAAAACAAAAATTCAGAAGGTTTAATTATTAGAATTTTGTGAATATATTCACTTTACAATTAATAATCGGCGCGTTAATCGGTATTGGCGCCGGATATATTGGCGCGTTTATGATTCTCCGACGCATGGCTCTGGTTGGCGATGCCCTCTCCCACGTGGCTTTGCCGGGACTGGCGGTAGCATTATTATTTGGATTCAATTCTTTTCTCGGCGCTTTCACGGCCCTCTTTATCGCCATTGTCGGTATCTGGATACTGGAACGTAAAACGAATCTGCCCTCTGAAACACTGGTCGGGATATTTTTCACCACTGCCTTGGCCTTAGGTATTCTTTTAACTCCTCAACCGGAGTTATTGGAAGCTCTGTTTGGCGATATCGGCAATGTCGCCCATATGGATTTATACATTACCCTGCCGATTGTAGCTCTGGTGATTATTATTCTGAAGCTTATTTCCAAGCCCTTAACCTTGAGCACAATTTCCAAAGAACTGACCCAGTCAATGTCAATGAAAATTCCTGTGAATGCCATTAATTTTATCTTTCTGGCGTTAATCGCCGTTATTGTCGCTCTCGGTATCAAAGTTACGGGCACACTCCTCATGGGCGCGTTAGTTATTATCCCCGCCGCCGCCGCTCGCAATATTTCCCGTACTTTTTCTCATTACGCGTTTATGTCTGCTGTTTTAGGTGGTATCACCGCCATCGCCGGCATCGCTATCGCCTATCATTACAATTTCGCTCCCGGCCCTCTCGTTGTCCTCTCCGGCGGCGTCCTTTTCTTAATTTCCCTTTTATTCAAGCAATAATTGTAAAAAACGGTAAAATATAGTAACATCTTGGAGTTGTTGCCGAGCACTTTCGTAACGAAATTTTCAGATTGCGAGCGAGACAAGGAGAAATTTGGAGCCATACTGATGTATGGTGAGAAATTTCGACGCAGTCGCAGCCACAATGTGAAAATTGCAGTAGAAAAGGTTTCGGCAACGACTCCAACTACTATGGCTATCCCCGTAAACGATTTAAAACCCAAAACATATTTTATTTATGAGGGCCAACCCTACGTGGTTTTGGAAACTCATCATTTAAAGATGCAACAGCGTCGACCGACGGTGCAGGTTCGGATGCGCAATCTCATCAATGGTAAAATGCTCGAACGCAATTTCGCCCAGTCGGATATTTTTGAACCCGCCGACGTCGAGCACCAAAAAGTTAAATATCTTTACGCTCATCGCGATCAGTATTGGTTTTCATACGAAAAAGATCTGCCTGACCGGCAGGCAGGACCGGCCAAGCGTTTTGAATTAAAATCCGAAATTATCGGTGATTCTGCTAAATTTCTTAAGCCCAATACCTTAATTGATGCCATTGCTTTTTCCGCCGAAGGCGGATCCGCCTCCGGCGGAGAGTCTCAAATCATCAGCATTGAATTGCCCATCAAAATGGAGTTCAAAGTTACTGAAGCTCCGCCAGCCATCCGGGGCGACACCGCTCAAGGGGGGGTCAAACAAGCGACGATTGAAACCGGCGCCTCAATCAACGTTCCTCTCTTTATTAACCAAGGCGATACTATCTTGATCAACACCGAAACCGGTGATTATGTAGAACGAGTCAATAAAGGTTAATTAAACTCACAAAAAAATGATATTTTATAAATGGCTCGTACGAGTCATTTATAAAATAATTACTAGTTGTAATGTTTTTGAAAAACAAGGAGCAAGATTGGAACAAGCGCCCAATAAAAAAGGGCGTGTTGATTGCCGATATAGGGCAAGGCGCCCGCCGGTAAACGCTGGCTGATATTATAAAAACTGGGGGCGAGGTTGAGAATTATAGAAATAATAAATCCCAGTTGGGCCAAGCCCATCGTCACCACGGCCGTAAAAGACGACTCGCTTAAATTAAATCTAGTCTTTAGAATTGACCGATTTAGCAACCCAAATACAATCGCGTATAGAACGAAAAATACAAACACACGAAGAGTCGGTAAGTCGTTGGTGAAAGATTGATTATTTAGTAACCAACCAAAGAAAGGAAACATGGCCTGAAGCGTAAAGGCAACATAAATCGCCAATACCGAGATGAGCGTCCGTGTCCGACCGAGAGTTAAAGCCATGAGCAAAACGCCGACCACGACCAGAATTCCGAACAACTCGCCCGAAGTCAGTGATGGCGCGGATAAGGTTCCCAAGCCCGGCATCGTAATCTGGCCCGCCTTTTCGGTTACGGTTTTTATCGCCGCCTGTCCGACCGCTTGCGACGCCGATGCCGTCACCTCCCCAAAAGTCGGAATATGAAATATCTTCAAAAAATTTGAGATAGTATCCATTGAGTTTAATTATAACATAAAAACGGGCGTAAACCCGTTTTTATGTTAGCGAACTTTGATATTGACGACTAAATCGCCGGGAGGTTGACCGCCTTTGCCGGCGTTGCCAGCTTGAGGAACGACGATATTGTAGGAACGGGGAAGATTCAATGGAAGACGAATTTCAATGGTCTGGCGGAATTTGGATCGTCCCCCGCCTTTGCAAGTGGGACATTCTTTTTCAGGCATTCGGCCCCGGCCCCGACAAGTCGGACAAACCATGATAGTGGAAAAAACTCCAAATCCACTCCGGGCTTGCCGGCGAACTTGACCCGCGCCTTTGCAGGTTTGGCAAGTGGTTATTTTGTAACCCCTGGCGACGCCTTCGCCTTTGCATTCCGAACAGGCATCCTGAATATTATATTCCAGTACCCGAGTGGTACCGAGGTCTTTTCTGTTAACCGTCACTTCGATAAATAAATCTTCACCCTTGCGTTCTGGCTCCTGTTGGGGCTGGCGATAACCGCCAAACATTTCCGAAAACATTTCAAAAATATCATCTGAATTTCCTCGCCGTTCGCCCCGGCCCCCGCCGCCAAACATGCTCCAGATATCTTCTTGATTGAAATTATAGCCGCCCTGCTGACCGTTGCCGAAACCGCCGTCGTTATAGGCGTAGCCGAGCGTGTCATAGTTAGAACGCTTCTGCGGATCCGAAAGCACTTGATAAGCCTCGTTCACTTCTTTGAACTTAGCTTCATTCCCCGTCTTTTTGTCAGGATGATGTTCGTGGGCCAATTTGCGGTACGCCTTTTTAACCTCATCAGCTGATGCGGTCCGCGGTATCCCTAAAATTGTGTAGTAATCTTTGGAAGCCATATTAGTTCTATATTATTCTACCACGACTTGACTGTTTATATCAAGGCGTGTTATACTGCTTTTGTCAGTTCTTTTTCCAATTCGATAGAAACGTGAATGGCGCTCTGCGCCTGTGCTTAGCACCACTTTCTATCGAATAGCTGGCCCGGACCTACATCGCCCTGCGCCGGTTGATGGCAGGTGATCCGGTTTGAGTCCGTTTCTTAGGAGGAACTGTAGCCAGGACAGTTCCCTCCGCGTCTTCCCCCGACTTCGGTCGGGGGTTTCTCTTTTTTAAACAATCAGCACTTCGGCCTTTGTATCTCGCTCCTCAACCTTGACCATTTTGGTCTTTTTTAATATCCAAAATAAAATTAATCCCATAGCCATAGCTAACCATGCAAATATCCAGCTAAGTCCGATTAAAATTAAGAACAGCGTAAAAGATAGAATCGGTGGAGTATATTTAAAGTAGGGTTGGAAAAAATTATTAATTTCCGTATAAATGTCATTGGCGACCTGATTTAATATTGCTTGTTTTTGTTTGGGACTGCTTTCAATATTTGAACCAAACATTTGATCAGCAACCTGTTGAACAAGGGTCTGAATTTGTGATGGTAAACGCTCTGTTCTTTCAATATCTTTCATCACTTGGCTTTGATAAGCCGCGAATGAAATCATTAAAAAGAATCCAATAATAATAGGGTACAGACCGGACATCAGCGCAATCCGTGGATTAAGTTTGGTCCGTCCCGTCATTTCGTTTCTTACATTTGACACGGAGTAAAAATTAAAAAGCCAGAAGCCAAACACGGCAAGAAGATTTAGCCACGTAAATCCAAAAAGAGCTATAAACAACAGACCGACAATCGCGCTGATTGATACAGCCCATCGTCGAGCTGGAAATAGTATATACTCCAAAGCAATAAGACCCACAAGAAGTACAAACGCTAATCCCGCCGACAAACTAAAATTTAATCCAGTCACCGCATTAAACGAAACCGAACGCCCATAACTCCATACCCACCACGCCAAAACCGCCACCATCCCATGCCATACAATCAGTTTTAAAGTTAGCTTGTTCATTTAGTACTTAGTATTGCCCTTTTTCATAATCCGGCTTTAATTCTAGCCAATCATGATAAACTTTTCTACGAATTGCATCATCTCGCTTTTCAAAATTTCTGGTTGTTGGATCAATTTCAATCCAAGAATCAGAAGTCGGATTATATATTTCTAGCCAAGCATGCCGATGGGTGCCTTCGTGATCCTGCCCTGACAATATTCCATGAATAAACCTAACCGCAATTCCATATTTCCTAAGCACGACACCAAATATATTTGACATAGCGCCACAAGATACCATCCCGCGCTCTATC
>JBBTRD010000008.1:47260-72165 GCA_038065335.1 Patescibacteria group bacterium
TCCTTGCCCTCTGTCACGAATGCGGGCAACCTCAAATCAAAAATATTTTCCTGATGTGATTCTCCTGGTTTGGGTTCATGGATAATCAAAGTAGTTTAAATTTCGTGAGCGAGGCCGGAATCACTTCCCCGAACATCTGCACGATTGGATAGCATTTCAGAAATTATCTTGATATTTCTCTGGATACCGATCTGGGGATGTCGGGAACGGACAGAAGTCCGCATGGCCTGACAGGGGCAACCCCAGTCGGTCAGAGAAATGAGAGATAATTTCTAGAAATGCTCCAAGAGGAAGCCGTGAGGGAAGCGATTTCGACCGAGCGGATTAGGATTCTTTGACCGGCGGTTCTTCGGTTTTTGTTTCTTCTTTCTTTGGTTCGGCGTTGTCGGTCGTTGGTTGTGAGTTGTCGGTCTGCTTATACAATTCCCCGCCGATACGTTGGGCCGACTTCGATAAATCTTCAGTGGCCGATTTGATTTCAGACACGTTATCTAATTTCAAGGCCGAACGAACCTTTTCCATTTTATCATTCAATTCTTTCTTGTCATCTTCTTTAATTTTGGCATCATTATCTTTAATCATCTTTTCGGTGGAATAAGCCAATGTTTCGCCCAGATTGCGAGATTCGGCCAATTCTTTTTTCTTGGCATCTTCGCCGGCGAATTTTTCCGCATCAGCGGTCATCCGTTTCTTTTCGTCTTCGGATAGACCGGACGAACCTTCAATACGGATAGATTGTTCTTTATTGGTCGCTTTGTCTTTGGCTTTGACATTCAAGATACCATTGGCATCAATATCGAAAGCCACCTCAATTTGAGGCACGCCTCGCGGCGCTGGCGGAATACCATCAAGAATAAACCGGCCCAGAGTTTTGTTGTCGCTGGCCATGGCGCGTTCGCCTTGCAAGATGTGGATTTCCACCGACGGCTGACTATCGGCCGCGGTTGAATAAACCTGCGTCTTGGCCACCGGCACGGTGGTGTTCTTTTCAATCATTTTAGTGAATACCCCGCCCATGGTTTCAATGCCGAGAGACAACGGCGTCACATCAAGCAAGAGCACGTCGCGGATGTCGCCTTGCATGATACCGCCCTGAACAGCCGCGCCAAGGGCCACGACTTCATCGGGATTAATGTCTTTGTGCGGTTCTTTGCCAAAAAGCTTTTTCACTTCTTCAATAATTAACGGCATACGGGTCTGACCGCCGACCATGACTACTTCGTGAATGTCAGAAAGTTTAAGACCAGAATCTTCAACAACTTGCTTGGTGAGCTTGATGGAGCGGTCAATAAAATCATGAGTTAATTCTTCGAGCTTGGCTCGAGTAAAGGAAATCGTGAAATGTTTTGGACCAACTGAATCGGCCGTCAAAAACGGAATGTTGACTTCGGTCTGTAAGGTGCTAGATAATTCGTGCTTCGCTTTTTCGGCGGCGTCTTTTAAGCGCTGAACGACGAGTTGGTCCTTCGAGACATCCATTCCGCTTTCTTTTTTGAATTCATCGATGAAATATTGAATAATTTTTTGATCAATATCATCACCGCCCAAGTGAGTATCCCCGCCCGTGCTCTTAACTTCGATAGTATCTTCCGAGACTTCCAACACGGAAACGTCAAAAGTTCCGCCGCCGAAATCATAGACGACAATTTTTTCATCTTTTTTTCCGCCAGAGACGGACCCGCCTTTGGCGGGCTTACCAAACCCATATGAAAGCGCGGCCGCGGTTGGTTCGTTAATAACCCGCTTCACGATTAAGCCCGCGATTTCACCCGCGTCTTTGGTCGCTTTCCGTTGAGCATCGTCGAAATAGGCCGGTACCGTAATGATAGCTTCGGTAATTTTCTCGCCCAACTTGTCTTCAGCGTCGGTTTTCAACTTCTGTAAAATCATGGCTGATATTTCGGCTGGCTTTTTCCAGCCTGCCCCGCCCGGAGCGGCGGGGTCGCTCATTTTTACTTCGACATCGCCATGCTGGCCTTCGCGAATTTCGTATGGCAAAAGCTTTTTATCTTTTTGCACTTCGGCATCGCTAAACCGACGACCGATTAGTCGTTTGACCGAGTAAATTGTGTTGTGCGGATTGGTAACGGCCTGACGCTTCGCGGTCACACCAACATAGCGTTCCCCGTTTTTCCCCACCGCCACAACTGACGGCGTAGTGCGCATCCCCTCTTTGTTTTCCAAGATTCTCGGCTGTCCCGTCTCCACCACCGCCATCGCCGAATTAGTCGTTCCAAGGTCTATGCCCAGAATTTTACTCATTGTTATAAGCGACACTAATTACGAATTACACACGAATATACGAATACAGATTCGAGTCATTCGTGTCCATTCGCGTATTTGTGTCGGGTTATTATTTTATTATCTTCACTCTGGCTGGCCGAATTACTTTGCCATGCATTGTGTAACCGGCGCGAACTTGTAACATTTTTCCGCCATCAGTTTCTGTTTCTATCGCCTCATGAAGAGCGGGATTAAACTTTTGGCCATCGACTTCTATTTCTTCAATTCCATACTTCTTGAATAGCTCTTTAAATTTCTTAACAATCGGCTCTAGGCCCGCATTTTTTAATTCTTTGGCGGCTAGTTCAAGGTCATCCACAATTTCCATTACCTCCAAAACCACGTCTTCGTTAGCAAACCTAGCAAATTCTTCGATTCTCCGAGCTTCGTCTTTTTTGTAATTAAGAAAATCAGCTCGTTCTCTTTTCCAATTGTTTAAGTACTCCTCCTCTTTGTTTATATTATCGCTTGGTGTTGTCTGCCCCGTTTCTTCTCCTTCCAGTGGTTTATTTTCTTCGTCCATGTTTTTTAATTTATAATTTACTAATTTACAATTTTCATTAAATGTATCAATTGAACAATTGGATCATTGAAAATTTATTGGAAATTGGAAATTGATCATTGATTAATTGTTTGCAAATAATCGGTGGTGTATTTTATTAAAGCGATATTTTTCTCATAATCCATCCTCTTCGGACCAATCAGGGTCAATGAACCGATAACATCGCCGGGTAAAAGATATTTTGTGCACATAATCGTTTCGCCTTTGATTTGTCTGAATGGATTTTCGTGACCGATTAAAATTTGAATCGAGATTCCGTCCGGCCCGCCAAGAATTCTCATAAACTCCCGTTCAATTAACTGAAACATCAGGTCAAAGTTTTCAAAAAAATTGGTCAATTGAAACAAGCTGTCCACTTCTTGAAATTCAGCCTGCCGAAATAAACTAACCAATCCTTGTTTGAAAAATTCCGCTTCTTTGGCAATCCCCGTAATGACAAGGTCGCCGGATTGCTCGGAAAGAACTCGGGCGATCGCTTTATTGATCGCTCGGCTGTCGGTTCCCGCTTTGACAAGAGCTCGGGCAATATCTTTTTTGTCTTGCGGTTTCACTTCGAGCTGATGGGGCTGGCTTAACAATTGATTGACATAGTACCGATAAGCTTTGTCGGTCGGCACTCGCCCGCCCGAGGTGTGGCGTTGCTCCAAATAGCCATTTTCCTCCAAATAATTCATCTCATTTCGAATCGTGGCCGGACTAACCCGAAGTCGAGATTTCTTGCACACCAAAGCCGAAGGAATGGGCTTAGCCGTCTTCACATACTCGCAAATAATGAAGTCCAGCAATGTGTTTTGTCGCTTACTCACATTCATGTAGGCAGTATATCGCAATTAGCAATCTAATGCAAGGACTGCTAACCTGAATTGTATATCAAGAGGTATTTTAGTGTCAACCCCGCCGTTGGAGACCTGCTATTATTGTTGTAATTATTGAGAACAAATAAACCCATGTCTTTTAAAAACACAGGTCCCCAACGGCGGGGTCAAGAGTGCCAGCCCGGATAGTGAAATTTCAGCCATATTTAACAGGTCTTGCCTGTTAAACCAGATTAATCCAATCAAATATTTCCTTTTTAATTGAGTCCATGGAAGAGAAGTAACTAGGAAATGATTCCGAATTAAGAATCTTGCCCTGCTTACGATTTTTCCCTAGATAGTCGAGATAGCTTGAAAAGAGAAAGTCCTCAAGAAAACTAGTAGCTTGGGCTTTATTTTTAACTCCCTTATCTTTCCAATTGGAATCAATAAGTTTTAGAGGATTTAAATGAATATAAGAAAATAAATACTTTAAATAACGATCGTCATCAACGTGTTGAGATTTGAATTTCCCCTCAAAGAGTGTCCCTGTACGTTCATATTTATTATTAAAATACATCGAGTAGCCCGTTGATAGCTTCTGCATAAACTTACTTATACTGCCATTTTCAGATTGAGTAAGTAATAGATGAAAATGGTTCGGCATAAGACAATACGCGCCAATGTTTACGAGGGGTTTACCTCGATCAAAATCATATTCATTACCCCTTCCGACATGATACATTTTAAAAGAGTTCTCCCCATTGGCTAAAAACATAAGCTTCGTAAAATATTCGGAGTCATAATCATCACAAAAAATAACTTGTTTACTATTTCCACGATTATAGACATGAAAATTCTCGCCAATCGCAAAAGGAATTTTTCTAATAGCCATTATTAGATTGTACCAAGCCATAACTAACAGGCAAGACCTGTTAAACAGGTGGGCAAATTATCATAAGATGATACAATATAAATATACATGAGGAAATTAAAATCTTTTTGGAAATCGTTGGGACCGGGATTGGTGGTCGGCGCGGCCGATGATGATCCGGCGGGAATTGCGATTTATGCTTTGGCTGGCGCGAAGTTTGGGCTTTCAGTTCTTTGGACAGTGCTCGGCACTCTGCCGTTTATGATTATCATCCAGCGCATGGCTGGCCGAATCGGTTTGGTCTCGGGCAAGGGTTTGGCCGGAAATATGAAAAAATATTATCCGCAGTGGATGTTGATTTTCATTACTCTCCTTATTTCCGTCGCGACTATTATCAATATCGGCGCGGATATTTCCGCGATGTCTGCCGCCATCAAACTTCTGGTTCCCCTGCCGGCAATCGTTATCGCCGTTTTACTTTCACTTATTGTTATTGTTCTTATCATCATCCTGCCATATCGGATTATCGCAAAATATTTGAAATGGATCGCGATTGTCTTGTTTTCCTATGTTCTCGCGGTATTTTTCATCTCTCCCGATTGGAGAAATATTGCTTTTCATATTTTTATTCCTAACGCCTCGTTCAATAAAGAATACCTCATGATGATTGTCGCCATATTTGGCACCACTATTTCGCCATATTTATTCTTTTGGCAAGCTTCGGAGGCGGTCGAGGAAGAACAGCTCCACCATCATGACCAAATCCACGGCATGATTCCTAACACTAAACCTAGCGTCCGACATTCCCCCGGCCGAATGAGAAACGAAATCGGGACCATGTACACGGACGTGCGCGTGGGGATGATCTTTTCTAATATCATCACTTTTTTTGTCATGATTCTCGCGGCCTCGACGCTTTTTTCTCACGGCTTCAGCGAAGTAAGCACTATTGAAGAAATGGCCGTTATTCTCCAACCGCTCGCGGGACATTATACTAATTTTCTATTTTTGATTGGTATTGTCGCTTCAGGTATTCTCGCTATTCCAGTCTTGGCCGGTTCAGCGGCCTATGCCATCGCGGAGACTATTGGTTGGAGAGTCGGTTTAGATTATACTTTTGGGAAAGCGCGTCAGTTTTATGTAGTTCTAATTTTGGCAACCTTGCTGGGAATAGCCATTCCCGCTCTTGGCCTACAGCCTGTTAATATTCTTTATTATACCGGCATTATTTTCGGCCTGGTTTCACCGTTTATCATCGCCTTGGTTATTCATATGGCTAATAACCCAAAAATTATGGGTAAATACACCAATCGGTTGCTATCAAATACTATTGCTTATATACTATTCCTGATTATGACCTCGAGTATTATCGCTATGTTCTGGTTATAAAATTTACAATTATCAATTGAACAATGAGCCATTGAAAATTTATTGGAAATTGAAAACTGAAAATTGATAATTATTTATCAAAATGTTGCAAATATATAACACGCTAAGTAAAACCAAGGAGGATTTTCAGCCCCTTGATCAAAACAAGGTCCGCATGTTTGTCTGCGGACCGACGGTTTATGATTACATCCACGTCGGCAATGCCCGAACGTTTGTTTTTTTTGATGTTGTCGGCCGATATCTGGAATTTAAAGGTTTTGAACTTAATTACGTTCAAAATATCACCGATATTGATGACAAGATTATCACTCGCGCTCACACGGAAAATAAAAAACCGGAAGAAATTGCCCTGGAATACAAAACGGCTTTCATTGAAGACGTGGACGCTTTGAAAATCGCCTCGGTCAATAATTACGCGTTAGCTTCCGAACATATTGCCGAAATTATCACTCAAGTTCAAACTTTAATTAAAAAAGGCTATGCCTATATCGCGCCGGCTATTCAGGCCAAAGGGCCTGGCGCGATTGAGGTTAAACCTCAATCAAATAATGAAGCCGGGGCAAATTATGATGTTTATTTTGAATTAGCCAGATATAGCAAAGATTTTTCTAATCAATACGGCACCCTCTCGGGTCAAAAATTAGACGAATTAAAAGAGGGATCGCGGGTCGAGGTGGAAGCCAATAAGCTCAATCCCCGCGACTTTGTGCTTTGGAAAGCCCAAAATTATTCCTACGAACCCGCAAACAAATCGCCATGGGGCCTGGGCCGTCCGGGCTGGCATATCGAGGACACCGCTATCTCGGAAAAGTATTTGGGCCAACAATATGACATCCATGGCGGAGCCCTAGATTTAATGTTTCCTCACCACGAAGCCGAAATAGCCCAACAACAAGCCGCATCCGGAAAAGTGCCATTTGTAAAATACTGGATGCATGCCGGATTTCTTATTAATAAGTCTGATAAGATGTCTAAATCTCTGGGTAATTTTAGTACCCTCCGCGATGTGATGGCCCGTTTACGCCATCATCCCGCTGAAACAATTCGTTTATATTTCCTTTCCGCTCACTACCGTTCCCCGCTTACTTTTTCCTCTGAAAATGACGCTTTAGTTGGCCAAGCTTCTGTCGCCATTGATCGCATTGCTGATTTTTTGGCTCGGCTGGCAAAAGCCTTCGGCGAAGAAAATCCGGCTCTCGATGAAATATTAAAATCTTGCGCTGATAAATTTACGGCCAGCATGGATGATGATTTCAATGCGCCATCAGCGATCGCTTCGGTTTTTGAACTCATTCGCGCCCTTAATCCCCTGCTTGCTAAAAATGCTCTCTCGATGTGGCAAGCCGAAACCATTAAAACCTTCTTCCAGACTACCGTCGAACGTATCCTCGGCATCGTTCCCGAACCTAAAGAACAATCCATCCCGTCCGAAATATTAGAGTTAGCCGAACAACGCGAACAACATCGTCTCGACCAAGACTGGTCCAAAGCCGACGTTATCCGCGCCCGCATCGAATCCTCCGGTTTCACCATCGCCGACACCCCCTTCGGCCCACTTATCTCTGCTCGTTAATTTTTGTCCCCATTCCTCGTCCGCCAGACCCCTTCAAAATCTGCTCGGAGCAGGAACAAAAGAGAGATTCTTTCTAGAATCTCTCTTTTGTTTACCTTGGCTCCTGCGAGAGCTTTTTGAGAGAGGTCTGGGCTTCCGAGGAACTTGGCACGTTCATCGAAATAAACGCCTACTGAATCGTGGCTTTGCTTGTCAGGTTTTATTTTATAAGAAGTGTCTATAATTAAGAATGAAAGAGCCCGCGTCGAGCGCGGCGATTATCGGTCGAGTCGGGGGTTGGGGTGGAGGGAGTGATACCCAAATGGAAGCTTCAGGGAAACGAAGCACCTCGCGATATCAACACTTTTGTCCCCAGCCCCCTATTCCCCCGCTTGCGAAGATTTTTTTAATAAAAGATAATACTTTCAGATGAACCAAATTTCTCCCGACAAACCCAGTAAGACAACATCGCGATACGGCGAAGCCGTAAATGCGGAGCAGCGCGATGTTGCTCTACTGGGCAAACTACCGCCCCAGAATCTTGAGGCCGAGAAATCGATTCTTGGCGCATTAATTCTGGACAAAGAAGCCATCCACAAGATTGCCGACATTGTGCGTCCCGAAGATTTTTATCAGCATGGCCATCAATTGATTGCCGAAGCGGCTTTTACGCTCTATGAAAAACGCGAACCGATTGACCTTTTGAGTCTTTCTAACAAATTGAGCGAAATGAACGAGCTGGAAAATATCGGCGGACTGGCTTATCTGACTTCGCTTGTGAACTCGGTTCCGACCTCGGCCCATATCGCCACTTACGCCAAAATCGTCCAGCGCAAAAAGACGTTGCGCGATCTTATTGACGCCGCTCACCACATGATTGGTCTGGGTTATCGCGAGGAAGAAGAAGTTGAAGATTTATTGGATGAAGCGGAAAAGAAGCTTTTTGCAGTCTCGTCAAAATCGCTGACAAAAAATTTCCTTAATGTTGGCGGAGAGCTTGACCAAGCTATCGAACGCATCACCAGCCAGCATGATGGCGGCCTGCGGGGCCACAAGACTGGCTATTTAGATTTGGATAACATGCTCGGCGGTTTTCAAAAATCTGATTTAATTGTTCTTGCCGCCCGACCGTCTGTCGGTAAAACCGCCTTTGCGGTGAATTTGGCTTATAACGTGGCTAAACAAAAAATTCCTGTTGGTGTATTTAGTATGGAAATGTCCATTGATCAGGTTGTGGACCGCTTTATTGCTTTGGCTTCGGGGGTCAGTCTCTGGGAAATGCGGACGGGCAAACTTTCCCAAGAGCAGGACGAGCTTCTTCGAGTCACGATGGCCTGTGACGAACTAAAGACTTTTCCCCTTTATATTGATGATTCGTCATCCCCAAATATTCTTCAAATGCGGACCATGGCGCGACGCCTCCAAGCCGAACATGGCCTTGGACTTATCATTGTAGATTATCTTCAATTGATGAGCGGCCGGCGCAATTATGATAGTCCCGTTCAAATGGTAACCGAAATTTCGCGCGGATTAAAAGGTTTAGCGAAAGAATTAAACATCCCGATTATCGCTATCTCCCAGCTTTCGCGCGCTATTGAACAGCGGGATGGCCACCGGCCCAAACTTTCCGACCTGCGTGAATCTGGCGCTATTGAACAAGACGCGGACTTGGTGATGTTCATCCACCGAGATGACAAAATGAAGAGTAAAGATCAAGTCGATCCCAGCAAACAGAATATCGCCGAACTCATTATCGCCAAACATCGCAACGGCCCCACCGGCGAAATTAAATTCCGCATCGATCCATCAAGTCTTCGTTTCCATCTTGATAGTCAGAGTGGTTACACCGATGAATACTTGACCGGCGGACAAAATATAGAAGAAATCGAATTTTAAAAATGGACGAGAAATTCAAACAAATAGCAAAGCTGTTTCAGAAACTGCCGGGAGTCGGGCCCCGACAAGCGGTTCGGTTTGTCTTGGCACTTCTCGATAAACCGGATTCAGAAATTGAAGAATTTGGTTATGCCATTAGTAATCTAAAACGGGATATCTCTTTTTGCAATCAGTGTTTCAATATTAGCGATAGTGCCATTTGTTCAGTTTGCGCCAATCCATCTCGCGACCGGACCAAGCTTCTGGTGATTGAGAAAGTAACCGACCTTGATTCCATCGAGAAGACCGGGCTCTACAAAGGTCTTTATCATGTCCTTGGCGGAGCGATTAATCCTCTCGATAACATTCTGCCCGAGAATTTAAGAATTACTAATTTAAAGTCACGAATTGAAGATCTGACAAAATCAGGAAACGGAGTTGAATTAATTCTCGCCATGAACCCCAACACACCCGGCGAAACTACAGCCCTATATTTAAAGAGCCAATTTATAAATAAACCCAACCTTTCTATCACCCGTCTTGGCCGAGGCCTCGCCTCCGGCTCACACTTAGAATACGCCGACGAAAGCACCCTCAAGCACGCTTTGGAATATAGAAAATAATCATGACCAAGACCAACCCTTTCGCCCCAGACCCATGGAACCAGTCCCGTCGGTTCCCCCAGCACTACTTTCGTAATACGAAAGTAGTGCTGGGTCCCCTTCCGCTACTGGGGCTTAAAGGGTTGGTCTTGATCATTAAACAAAATCTCCGCATTATGCGCTGATTTTAGTTATTTGCACCTTCGTGAATGGTTGGCGGTGGCCTTTCTTTTTATGCTGACGAGTTTTGGCTTTATATCTAAAAACCATCTTTTTCTTGTCTTTGCCTTCGGCGATAAGAACTTTGGCGCCAACCGTGGCTCCTTTAATCATGGGTTGGCCGAGAGTAACTTTCTCGCCATTAACTATTAACAAGACTTCGTCAAAAGTGGTCGTATCTCCATCAACAGAAAGTTTTTCAATCATTAAAACATCGCCTTCCGCGACTTTATATTGCTTACCTCCAGTTTTGATTACCGCGAACATGTTAGGAATATATTAGCCTATTTTAAATAAATAGTAAAGGGGCTGTATCTATCTTGTAGCCCTAGCGAGGATCGAACTCGCGTTCCATCCTTGAGAAGGATGTGTCCTAACCACTAGACGATAGGGCCAGTACAGTAGCTAAATCATAACGCAAAAACTCGACCATTTAAACATCCCAAAAGTGTGCATACGCACACTTTTGAATAATTTAAGAACCTCGCCTATTCAGCCACCTCTTTGATTGACGGACGAGAAGTTGTTTAGCTTGTTGAGGTTCGGCCATGATGACTTCGACAATTTTTTCCATTCGCATTCCTTGAGAACCTTTGACCAGAATGAGATCATGGGCGTGGATTAGTTCTTGAGCTTTAGATTTGGCGTCGCTTGAATTATCAAAAATGAAAACCTCTTTAGAACTAGCGATTCCTGCGTCCGCCGTAGCTTTAGTGAAGGCGGAAGCAATAACTTTAGCCCGTGAGCCAACACAGACGAGAATATCAACAATTTCACTAGCCAGTGCTCCAATATCGTAATGGGCTTTTTCAGAATATTCTCCAAGTTCAAGCATGTCACCGAGGATGGCGACAGCCCTTCTCGCTCCGACCGAAGCGTCGGAGCTAACTTTTTTTATTTCTTTCAAGGTTTCCAAAGCTAAGCGAGTAGAGGCCGGCGAAGCATTATATGTATCATCAATAATATTTGAGTTTTTAATACCTCGTAGAATTTTTAGTCTGCCTTTGGGACCATGATATGTTTTTAGGGCTTCGCTTACTTGAACCAAATTCATTTCTAAAACTGAACCAATGGCGGCGGCGGCGGCCGAACTCCAGGCTTGTGATTTGCCAAGTGAGCCAATAATACGTACCGGAGCAAAATGGTGTTCTTCATTTAATTTAAAAGTAACACCGAGCGGACGTCCTTCGTTATCACTAACATATTCAATATCAGAAACACGAATCGTCGCCCCCTGGTCAAACCCATAGGTCAACACTTGGGCTTTTGTTTTTGATTTCATATCCAAGACTCGCTGGTCATCATGATTTAAAATTGCATAGTCATTTGCGGATAGAACTTTTATTAAATTGGCCTTTTCGTCAGCCACAGCATCAGCTCCATTTTTTCCGCCGGAGGCGGATCCGCCTTTGGCGGAGAAGTACTCAATATGCACCGGCACATCCCCTATCGTTGTTACAACCGAAATGTGGGGTTTGTATTTAACGACTAATCTTTTAATATCACCGGGATGATCCGCGCCATATTCTAAAACTAACACTTCCGGGTAGTTCTGGCCAATAAACAACGACCACCAACTAACGATAAGGACTTTAAACCAAAACCCCAAAGATGAACCCCGATCGTAATACTCTTTGTCCCATGAACCGAGAATTGTCAGTGGCAGTCCGATTTCGTTATTTAAATTGCCTCCCGCGACGCGGACTTTTTTAACTTGGCTTACCACCGCGCCGATCATTTCTTTAGTTGACGTCTTGCCCGCGTTCCCCGTCACCCCAATAATCATTGGCTTATATTTCCAAAGATAAAGCTTAGCCAAAATTGCGAGCTTCCATTGTAATAGTTTATACATAAAATTTTAAAAATAAGTGATGTGGACAGCGAGACGTCTCGCAGGCCCCGAGGCTTGGCGCTCGGCGAGGGGCCGAGAGTCGAGATGACGCCGAGCCGCAGGAGCGAGGCGATTATCGGTCGAGTCGGCCACATCACTTATTTTTAACGTGTCGGCGGGATATTGTAATAGTTTAATAGATAAGCGGCAATATCGCGGAAGGCCGGTGACAAACTATCGGCGGCGAAAGTGATGCCTTGGGGCTTGTCCATTTTAATCAAAATTACGAATTTTGGATTTAAGGCCGGCGCGAAGCCGACAAAATTATGGATAAATACACCCTCTTGATAGCCACCTTTGCCATCGGCGATTTGAGCCGTTCCCGTCTTGCCGGCCACATCATAGCCTTTTATACGGGCTTTATCAAAACCAATATCAACGACGCTCACGAGCATATTTCGAATCTTGGCCGATGTTTTTTCAGAAATAGGAATACTGGCCACTTCCGGTTGAGTCACGTCTTCTGTTCCGCTTTCATGGATAACGCGATCAACAATATACGGTCGCATCAATTTCCCGCCATTAGCCAGAGCGGAATAAGCGGTGATGAGTTGAATCGGCGTTACGGCAATACCTTGGCCAAACGAAGCCGTCACAAAGTTAACTTGGCGGCCGCTATATAAATTCGCGACATCCCCACTCACTTCACCCGGTAAATCCAGACCCGTTTTTTGGCCGAAGCCGAAATTGATAATATAATCCAAAAAATTATCTTGACCGACCAGATTTTCCACAAAAGCCGCGCCGGTGTTCAATGATTTTTCAAGCACTTGAGTCATCGTAACCGTACCATGAGCCAGGCCATCGAAATTATGAATCTGCCGTCCGGCAATATCGATAATTCCCGGATCAGTAAACGTGGTACTGGGCGCCACTTTACCTAAATCGATGCCCGCCGCCATTGTAATTGGTTTAAAAGACGAACCCGGTTCGAACATTTCTTGAACATTGCGATTGATATAAGAACCTGTCGGCGCCGAACTATAACTATTGAGATCAAAGGTTGGCTCATCGGCCATAGCAATAATTTTGCCGGTTTGGGGATCCTGCACGATAATACTGCCCCCGGAAGCTTGCCACTTGGTCAAGACGCCATGGAGTTTGGATTCAATAAATGTTTGGATATTCCGATCAATCGTTAAGACAATGTCGTCTGGTCGAGGCGACGCCGAGTTATCAGCATTCACTTGGCCGCTTAGCTCATTATTAAAATAACTTTCGATGCCGTATTGACCGAGTCGGCCACCAGCTCCAAAACCAAGAAAACCGATGACCTTTGACAAAAAAGAATCAGCCGGATAGAACCGGTTCGTTTCGTAGCGAATCCCCGTGCCTTTTATATTAAGTTCATTTATCGTGTCGGCTTGTTCGATGCTAATTTTGCGAGCGATAATTTTTGACGCTGTCGATCCGCTTGAAAGCAATACCAGTAGAGTATATCTATCAATATTTAAAATGCCAGCGAGCTGATTCGCGGTTGTTATCGGATCAGTTAACGCCGCCGGCGTGGCGTAAACTAAAGGAAATTTTTTATTCGTCGCTACAAGATAACGTTGGTCAGTGACGATTCCGGTGGCTTTTGGATCTTGAACGAAAATATTTCCCCGAATTAAGATATTGCTGATATTTTGATTTTGGGCTTGAGCGGTTTGGCTGTAGAGGGTATGCCGAACATAAGAGAGAATAAAAAGACGCCAGCCGATAACGCTGGCGGCCGCTATGACGCACCCAAAAACGATTTTTATCCGCAAAGAATCCCTCAATATAATTTCTAATTACTAATTATTCTAATTTTTAAACCCCGAATTTATTAACTTAGTATTGGGATTTATTTAGAGCAATTAGAAATTAGGTCAATTAGTAATTTATTGTTTCAACGCGACACTGCTGTTTTCAAACACGTAAACAATATCCTTGGCTTCGACCAAGTGTTGGGCTTGAGCAAAAGCCATGGCCGCCACCGGATCCTCGGTGGCTGACTTTTTGGCGGTAAGCAAACCTTGCGACTCGGTTAATTTAATAATTTTGGTTCGTTCGATAGAAATATTATATTCTCCCGAGGCTACCGCATTAACTCCAGCGATATAGTAAGCAAAACCAACCACCGAGAGGCAGACAAGAATCATATTAAAAATGACCACCCGGTTCAAGAGAACTGACCAGTCAAAAGAATGACGCCGGGTACGACCTAACGAAGAAACTGCAGTCACGGGACATATCACGAAGGCATTCCTGCTTCATGGATAAATTTATTTTTAAATCTTCTCGGCCACTTTCATTTTGGCGCTTCTGCTTCGGGGATTTTGTTGTTGTTCGGGCCAAGCTGGTCGAATCGTGCCTTTCACGGGTTGAATGATTCGTCCGGCTTTGACTTGTTCCTTAAATATTTCGCGGACAATTTTATCTTCGTGGCCTTGAAACGATATCACCGCCAATCGACCGCCGGATTTCAAAATATCAATCGCGGCCCGAACCCCTTTAGACACATTCCCTAATTCGTCATTAGCGACAACACGCAAAGCTTGAAATGTTTTGGTCGCGAAATGTATCTTTTTGTGTTTGTACCAGTCAGGCACGGCCACATTGATCACCGCCACCAAGTCTTCGGTCGTCATAATGGGTCTTTTTTTGCGATTGAGGCCAATACTTTCCGAGATGCTCCGAGCAAATTGCTCTTCGCCATAGTCCCGAAGAATCTGTTCCAGTTCAGGCGCTGTAAACGTATTTATAATCTCATAGGCCGGAACTTGTCCTGAGCTTGTCGAAGGATTGAAACGCATATCGAGAGGTTCATTCTTTTTAAAAGTGAATCCCCGACCGCTGTTTTCATAATGCCACGAGGATAGACCCAGATCGAACAAAATGCCGTCAGGCTGGAAATCGCGTTTCTCGGCGATGCTTTTCAGATTCACATACGAATCATTAACCAGAATCAAATTTTTTCTTAATTCGTAATTCTTAATTCGTAATTCGGTCTCTTGAAGCAATTCCGTGTCCCACTCTATCCCCAAAACGATACCATCGGGCTGGATTCGTTCGACTATTGCTAAAGCATGACCGCCGCCGTTCATTGTGGCATCGATATATTTTCCGCCCGACTTGAGCTTCAAATATTCAAGAACTTCATTTAAAAGGACTGACGTATGAATCATATTCCTAGCTCTTTCAATTTTTCCGCGATACTGTCAGAATTTTTTTCTAAATTGGCCTTGTAGTTCTCCCATTTCTCGTCATCCCATATCTCAAGGCGACTATATAAACCGGCAACCACAACCACTTTCTTCAAACCGGCATATGTTTTTAAATACTCGGGAACCAAGATGCGTCCCAAACCGTCAAATTCCACTTCCACGGCTCCGGACAGTAACAAGCGAGCGAAGGAGCGAGAATCCTGCTGGACAATGGGCATATTGCCTAGACGTTCGGCGAGCTTGGCCCAATGCGCTGACGGAAACACAAATAAACAATTATCGAGTCCGCGGGTAATCACCGCTCCTTCGCCTAATTCTTTGCGAAATTTAGAAGGAATGGAGAGCCGTTTCTTCGCGTCCAGATTGTGTTTATATTCGCCGATTAACATATCCACTAGTTATCCACTTTCACCCACTTACTTCTACTTATTAGGTATAGTATCCCACTCTGAAAATGTATGCAATGTGCATAACTTCAACACCTGCTCCCTATTCATTATGAGTAGACAAATATTGTGTTCCTTGCTATGGTGAGGCTTGTTCTTGTACTCTGTGCAAACTAACACACTGTTTCAAGAAGAAGGTGAAAGATGCTCTTTAGAAATAAGAAGAGAACTATCAACCCAGACATGAAAGGTGAGATACGAACCTGGTTACGGTTAGTTGGTAGCCAGTTTGCCAATAGTCCTTCTCTAACAACCAGGTTTCAAAATGCCATCACTCGATTTGAAAAAAGTGACTACAGAGAAACTATCCGGTGTATGAAAAGCATGTGCTTGGGCTACGAAATGTTACGGAAGGAGCGCGCTCTTTCGCACAAACAGTTCGCAGAAAACTGTATGCTGAAGATCTGGCTAGAACAACTGCGGAAGTTGTAGTAATACCAAACCTGATCAGAAGATCATAATACTGGATTAAGAGCCGGCTCTCACCAACAAGCGCCGCGTCATCGGAAGACGCGGCGCCCTTTAATTTAGGCAAATAAAAACTACCCGGCAATAATGCCTAATGTACCAGTGAGACACAGGGTACTAACAACGAGTGAAGCCAGTCACACTGATCGTTTTCCAAAATAGTTTTGGGCTTTTAAAAATACCAACCAGAGGATGACCAGTAGTAACACCAATAAAAAGGCCCAAAGCCGCATGTGTAGGTATAGTCATCTTTGTGGGCTCGAGAGGAGTTGAACCTCTGACCTCGCCGATGTGAACGGCGCGCTCTAACCAACTGAGCTACGAACCCATCATCTTACCAGACTATAGAGGTTTAGCCTCTATAGTCTATCGTGTATTCAGAAATCTTATCAAGTATAATCTCTTTAACTTTTCTGATCGAGACCAGATCTCTAAAATTATTCTTAAGGTCTTCCCCGACCTCATCTACTAACGCATAATCCAGAATCATTTGAAATCTTTTGTTATTAGAATAGTCAGATAAACTTGACCATTTATAATCTTTCAGAGAGGCAAGCACCTCATTTGGGTTTTTAATCTCTTCTTCCATTTTCCATTTTGGATATACCAATTCTAATGGATTCACATGAATGTATGTTATTAGATATTTTAAGTATTCATTTTTATCGACATGTACAGACTTGAAGACTCCCTGAAACAAGGAACCACTTCTCTCGATTTTATTATTAAAATACATTGTATAACCCGTCGATACTTTTTGCAGAAACCGAGAAATCCCATTTTTCTCAACCTGTTTAAGTAATAGGTGAAAATGATTAGGCATTAAACAGAAACATAAAACATCTACAAGCTTAATCCTCTCCCTCCCCTTAAAAAAGTCTTCCACAGAGGCGAAACCTCTATAACGAAAGGTTGAATTTAAAAGGGGTGATTTATCGTTACAAGCGGCTAATAAAAAAGCGAACCTCTCATAATCCCTACTGTTTAGGAAAACTTCTCTTTTGTCTACTCCCCGGTTATATATGTGATAATATTCTCCGTTGGTTAGAGGTGTCTTTCTCATGCTTACATTGTATCACAATAACCATAGAGGCGAAACCTAACTATAGTAACTATAGAGGTTTCACCTCTATAGTTACTATAGTTAGAGGCCGATTTTGTTAACAATCTTTTCGTGAGGACCTTCAAGAAGGACGCGGACGAAGCGGTCGAACATGCTGTAACGATAATCAAATTCTTCTTTATCCATGAGCGTAAATTTTATTTCGGTGCCAATCTCGGCTTCGAGCGAACCAAGAAAATTACGAAGCTTGGCGCGATTGATTTCGTCGCCGACAATAAACAAATCGGCCGGCGCGTCGTATTGGTTGATGGAATCCGGGTCGCTCAAAAAAATTCCGGAAATAACAGCCAAGCGAATTCGGCCGAGGTTGGAAACTTTTTTAATCATTCTTTCTTTCTCCCCCACCGATGATTTCAAAATTAAACTTCTCAACTCGGAGAAAAATTCAAAATTTTGATTTAAAGCAAACCGCTCGGCCTTGTGACGGATCTTCGACTTTTTTGGTTTTACGGTTTTTTTCTTGGTTTTCATTTTTTATGTTTTACAACCGTAATCTGTCTTAAAAGTTCTAATTCATCCCGCGTGGTTTGAGGCGGCTCTTTAATCCGTTGAGCTATCTCTCGCACGCTAAAATCAGCCGGAAAATTGCGGTACAGAAACTTAAGAATCTTAACCCTGATTTTTGACCCGAAAAGGTTATCAAGTATGGGCTTTGACATTAGGAATAGAATTGAATTAGAATGACAGTAAGATACTTCAATTTGATTTAAATAGCAACCCATGGAAAAAATATTTATCAATCCGGTTTCCAAAGAGATTATCGCCAAGGGTAACGCCAAAGAAGGTCCGGTTGATTTATTCTCCTACGATAACAACGGCAACGGCCGGACCCTCGGCAGTCTTTATGTCGTTGGCAACATTCAAGGCGGAGTTGATGTAAACTCGGATGATATTGATGTCGGTTATGTCCTGAATCTCGTCGCTTCGCTCGCTAAACGTGAATACTACGCCGATTCGGACGCGAGTCCGAAAGACGCTTTCTCCAGCGCCCTCAAAAAGATTAACGGCGTCGTCGAAGAATTCTTCAAAAATAAAGAAACAAAAATCAACATCGGCATTTTTGCCGTCGCCGGCGACCAAATCCATATTTCCAAACTCGGCAAATTCAAAATTCTTCTCGCCCGCGAAAGCAAAACAATCGACATTCTTAATAACATCCAATTATTCAATAAAGAATCAACTCAAGAAAAAGAATTCTCCAATATCATCTCCGGCAAAGTTGTCGAGGGCGACCGAATTCTCGCTTTCTATCCCAGCCGGAGTATCACCGCTCGCGAAAAATCCATTAAAGACGGCTTTCTTAAGTCATCCCAAGACGAGTTTGTCGCTCAATTAACGGCTCTTAAAGAACAAAAGCCGGAATTCGCTTGCGCCGCTTTTCATATAAACATTCAGAAAGGCGCTGAAATCGCGACCACCCCCCATATTCAACCCAAGGAACTTCAAGAAGAACCAGCCAAGGAAACGGCCGAAAACTTGACACCATTGGCTCAACTTGCTAATACTAACTCTGAAAAAGAAGCGGCCAGAACCGTCGTTAAACTTTCTCCCGAACCAGCCATACCAAAAATTATTCCCAGCGAATTTGCGCGAGGCAAAAGAGAACTGGCTTTTTCTAAGCATTTTCGCCGATTCAAAAATATGAACATCACGCCCCAAGTTAAGATGTCCGCCATGGGCGGCATCGCCGTTGCCGCGCTTCTCGTTATTTTCTCGCTTAAATCATTTGTGTTTGTCAGTGCCGAAACCCGTCAGCTCAATGCCGCTGTTTCTGAAGCCCAAGCTAATCTCAAGCTCGCGGACACCAAAAAAGACAATGACCTAATCGGCGCGCGATCATTATTAATCAGCTCTCTCGCCTCTCTAACGCAGGCCCAGCAAACAAACGGCACTTCAAAAAAAGTCGAAGATACGAAAGCGCAAATTAACCAAGCCCTAGATAATATTGAAGGAGCGGTTGATGCCGCCGTATCTCTTGCTCCGGAAACCGTATCGGCTAATATTTTCCCCGCCGCGCCGGCCAGTCCCGTTTTAAGCCATGCGATGTACAAGGGCAACCGTTATGAATTAACCGCCGCCGCCATTTCCAAAATCACTGATGCCGCGCTCGGAAAAACAAAATCGGAACCGTGGCTTTCCGCCGGTGTCGCCCTTCCTGAAAATCCGGCATTAATAACCGTCGATGGAAATGTGTATGTTCTTTCAAGCAAGGGCGTCATGATTGTGTATTACAAGGGCAAGAAAATTAATGAATTTAATATTGTCGTCACGCCTGAATCAAACAGTCTGCTTTTGAGTAATGAGGCCTCGGCCGACCTATACTTAGTCAATCCAAAAATGGGCCGTATTTATATAATCGCCAAAAGTAACGGCTCAATAACTAAAACTCTCAAAATAAACGCCCCGATTCAAAATGCCGTTCTCGGCGACGAAGGAACTTTTTATATCCTCTCCGACGACAAAATCTGGAAAATAGAGCAATCTTTAAATCTTTAAACTCAAAAGCCCCGCCAAAGCGGGGCTTTTGAGTTGCCGCTTACTTTAACTCTACCGTTGCCCCCGCGGTCTCGAGTTTTGTTTTCATCTCGTCCGCTTCAGACTTCTTGACCCCTTCTTTGACGATCGCGCCCGGCTTGTCGGTCATTTCTTTGGCTTCTTTAAGACCCAGACCCGTAATTTCACGAAGAACCTTAATAACCTGAATCTTCGCGACACCCGCGTCCTTCAGAATAATCGTGAAACTGTCTTTTTCTTCGCCCGCTTCCGCCCCTTCGCCCGCCACGGCTGGACCAGCTGAAGACGCAAATGAAGCGGCTGATACGCCAAACTTCTCTTCTAGAGCCCTCACGAGTTCATTAAGTTCCGCGACAGACATGAATTCAATTTGCGAAATAAAATCGTCTTTGTTGATTGCCATACTGATAATTTTCAATTTACAATTTTCAATTTTCAGTGAATGAATCAATGAAACATTGGAAATTTATTGTAAATTGATACTTGAAAATTGATAATTAACTGGCCGAATTTTTCTGCTTGGCTACTTCACTCAAAACGACATAGAGGCCAGTCAGTGGATATTTCATCATCCCCAACAAGCGACCAATGAGGACTTCCTTTGACGGCATCTTGGCCATCTCCATAAACTGCTCCCTGTCAATAAAAATCGCTTGCCCGTCCGAAGCTTGGCGAAGGAGGGCGCCAAAAAATTTTAAAGCCGGATTTTTTCTAGAAAATTCATAAAGTCTCTTGGCGATACCATACGGTTCTTCCGCGCTTGCCCCGTCCTTGGCGGGCCCAACAACTAATCCGAGAGAACCGGCCATGCCGTAAACATCAACCGCGATATCTTTAGAAATATCCTTGGTTGCCATTTCAACTAATGTTTTTTTGGTCACGATATATTCGGACTTGGCTTCGCGCAGAAGACGCTTCAACTGCGTCATTTGAGCCACGGATAAGCCCTTCTCGCCGGTTCGAGCAAACGACGTAAAAACCGTAATCTGGGATTTCGGCAGTTTGTCCCGCAATGATTTTAATTCTTCTTTTTTCTGTATTTTTGACTTCATATTTTTAACAAAAAACCGCGTTTTCACCGCAGAAATAAAGCTTCGACCTGCCTGCCGGCAGGCATGGCCAGCTCAACGGGCTTGAGTGCTTCATCTCGGGGCAATTAAAGCCCTGTCTACGATGTACTTTCGTATGGTATCAGATTAAAACCTATAAAGCAAGGGGATATTATAATCCCAGATATTTGCGACGATTGGCGGTGTGTTCGGCGCCAGTCTTGGAAAAGATAATCTGGCTACCGTCGCGAGTGGAAAGATAATAAAAGTAATTCCCCGTTGGATTTAGGGCAGCTTCGATAGACATAAGCCCGGGGTTGGAAATGGGATGGGGCGGCAAACCGGCCCGAATGTAAGTATTGTAAGGGGAATCTATTTTAATTTCGGCGCCAACGCCGATTTGAGAGACATCGCAATCTTTAATTCTGTTTTGCGAGTTGTTGGTTGTAAGTTGTGAGTTGTTGGTTATCCGCAGACAGGCTCCATAACTGACCGTCGCGTCGATTTCTAAAGGCATGCCTTGTTTAAGGCGATTGGCGATCACGCCCGAGACCAGACGCATATCCGATTCAATCCGCGCTTCTTTTTCGATAATAGACGCGATGATTATAATCTGATCACGGGCGGACGCGCTCAATTCTCCGATTAAGTCCTTGGTTTTATCCTGACCGTTCAATTCCATTTTTTGTTCAATCTCTCCCAACAAACTGTTTGGTCGAAATCGATAGGTATCGGGGAATAAATAGCCCTCTCGCGAGCCATAAGCCGACGCGAATTCGCCTTCGGTGATAAGTTCAGCATCGGCCAGACGTTTATCAATTTCCCAAATATTCGAGCCCTCGGGAATAAAAACCACGATGTCCGTTGACGCGCCGTTGCCGCCGGCAATCTGCCAAGCGATATCATTGAGCGTGGCGCCGGCGGGAATGGTATAGTCCCCCGCTTGAATATTCCGCTCTCGGCCCAAACCAGCCACATAGAATCTAAAAACAATTGCGTTACGGACTAAGCCTCGTTCTTTGAGCGTGTCTGCAATTGCCGTGAGACTTTGACCGGAATCAACGCGAATACGTTGGACCGTATTCATCGCCGTCGTCGGCACAAAAATAATCCAACCGAGCCATAAAAATATCACAACCGCTAAGGCAACAGCGGCTGTGTGTATAACATGTTTGTGCTCCTTGTAGAATTTTATATCTGACACGTAGAAAGATTAGAATTTCTAATTACCTAATTACTAATTTACCTAAGTAAATCCCAAACACTAAAACCTCAAACTTTTAATTTAATACTTTTTTCCAGCATTATTTAGAACTTAGGATTTAGAAATTAGAAATTGCGAAGCTTAGATGGGTTGCTGATTAATACCCTTGATCGGGGGGGCCTGACCCGATTCAAGCTGTTGAAGTTTGTCTAAGACAATTTGATTGTCTTTATTGGCTTCCATGGCTAGAATCTTTTGAAGTTGGGCAATCGCGTTTGGAATATCTTTGCGTTCTTCATAAATCAAAGCCAAATACCAATTGGCGTTAGAGTAATTTGGTTGCAAAACCAAGACTTGTTGAAGAGTGGCAAAAGCTTTATCTTTATCGCCATTGCGATAATAGAGCAGACCGAGTTCAAATACTAAATTAGGCTGGTCGCCGTTGAATGGCACGATTTTTTCCAACTGTTTGATGGCTTCCGTAAGCTTGCCTTGCTGATCGTAGACAATACCCAGATTATAAATAGCCAAACCAAAATTATTGGACATATCGACGGCTTTCTTGAAATTTGTTTCCGCCAGCGCGAGAGAAGCATTCGCCTGTTGAATCAGTTGAGCCGAATCTTTATTGCCGGATGCGGTCTGACGCAATAATTGGGATTCCGCGAGATAGAGATTGCCGATACTGTTAAAGAACGAAGGGTCGCCGGGACGGAGATCGGCCGCTTTTTGATAAGCGCTGACGGAAAGAGCATCCACGCCGCCAACCAGACCGAGAAGATTCCGATAAACATTGCCGAGGTTATTCCAATTTAATGATTCGCGTGGATTTAAATCGGTGGCTTTTTTGGCTAGATTGATAGCCGAGCTCATGTAATTCTGAATGCGCGCCGCTTGCTGGGTATCTTTGGGATCGGCTTTTTTATTTAATTCTTGACTCAAAAGACCAAGCGCCGCTTGAGACGCGGCGCGATAGTAGACATCGCTCTGGCCGTTCCAATTCACCGCGTTCACCAAATTCGCCGAAGCTTTAGCAATATCCTGTTGCGTCAACGCTTTGGCGTATTGGACGTCGGCGATATAAGCCGAGACGCCGAAGTAAGCGCCGACAAGAACCAAAATTAATCCTCCGATAAATCCAAGAGACGAGACTAATGAGACGGCAATGTTGTGTTCAGCGTCATAGACCCGAGCCGTGCTTCCCCAAAGTGTCAGCACCGCGAGAGCGAGAACAAGATACGCCACAAACATCAAGGTCATATTAAATGGATAAAGCAGAAAAGCCGCTCCTACCGCGCAAAGAGTCGCCCAGATGTATTGAGCATTCGCGTGTTGAACGGCCTGTTTATCACGAATATAACGAATGACGCCCTGAATCCCCGCCCAAATGAGCACTAAAAGAGCCAATATCATAATCAGTCCCCCACCCACGACGGCGTTGAAGATTTCAGACATCCCCGTAAAAAACTTGGCGCCGGAAAGCGAAGAATCAACCAGCCGGCTAGCGCCATATTTGTCAAAGGCCATCGAAAATGCAGTCGGGCCATAACCGGTCGCCAAGCTTTCCTTTAAAGCGGCTTTGGCCACATGGCCGGAAAGCTGGAATGAAGGCGCGACTTCAACGGGAAGATTTGATTTGACGGCGTTGAGATTAAAGTTAACCACCATCAAAAAAACCCCAATCACGATCACGGTCATGGGAATGATAAATCGAGCAATAGAAAATCCTTGCCCGTCCTCTGGCGGGTTGACGCCAAGACTTTCAAAGATAATCCAGCCGGCCATGCCGATAATGGCAATCGTCCAAAGCACCCACCAATTAAGAACTATAAGAATGGCAACGGCCATAACCAGTCCAAGAATATTTAAATATTTAAATATCGCCCCTTGCCGCTTTTGCCCCAAAAGCGGCAAGGCTATGGCGGCAAGAACGCCTAATCCATTCACCGAACCGACGGAATTGAATGCGGCTGAATCAGAAAATTTAAATATTGATATATTTAAATATTTAAATATCTGGACCCCGACAATTTGGAGAAAACCGTAAAGCAACACCAGAGACAATGACGCGGTAATAATGTTAGTCAACCTTCGGCCCTCGTCTTCAACCGAATTAACAATCAGAAAATAAATAATAGAAAACGCGGAGACCATCATCAGCGACGACGCGAGATTCCCGGGAGCGCCAAAAAGACTATTAAACCGAGACATGGAGAAAATCGTCGCTACTAACGTCGCGCCCAAAACCGCCAGAACACCCTTATCAAACACGTTCGGCCGCCAGGCAAAACGACCGCTCGACACCAGCGCCAATAACCAAGCAATCAAACCCGTGCCCGCGACAGCCAATATCAACAATCCTTTGTTCAGTTCGAGAACGCTCGTCGTCCAAGGCAAAAATAAAATCGGCGTCAAAAACACGCCAATCATTAGCGCCCAACGGACGATTGCCGGATACACCCTGTTTTGGTGTTCCTTTCGCGTTTGATTTGAATCCGCCACCGCCAAATCCGCCTGAACTTCAGGCGAAGTCTCTTCGCCGACAAAAGACATATCCATCACTTATAGATGCTTGAGAAGTCGCCTATCCGTGCATTCATCTCCGGATGGGCGACACCTGAAACATTGATTTATTATATCTATATTATAACCTACTGAATTCCATAATAAAAGCCAACTGTCCACACGCAAATCTTTAATCTTTGAAACTTGTAACTTTAAATCACTAATTCTGGAGTCGGAATTGGTGTTGTATCCTGGGTTGGGGTAGGTGCCGGAGTTATATCAGGAACAGGGGTCGGAGTAACTGTGGCATCCGGCGTTGGTGTCGGACTCACTGTCGCGTCGGGTGTGGGTGTAGGCGTCGGTG
>JBBTRD010000009.1:0-2389 GCA_038065335.1 Patescibacteria group bacterium
GGGTGTCGGTCGCTGTGTTTACAAAAATAGCGTCATTTAACGCTCGGAAATATTATTATTTCGTCCTTTAGGTGGATTTTTTTGTGCTTAATTACATTTGACTATAACAATAATTTATGCTTATATTCAACACGGAGGCACGTATATGAGAAAATGCTTAATCGCTGGGGGAATACTGTTTATTCCCATTTCAGTTCTTTGTCTTGGAACCAACATGGGTATTGTACGAAGTTTTGTTTTCGGCTCGATGCCTGGCGTTTTTTATATCTGTGGGCACTATGTCGAACAAAACCTCATCAATTATACTCGCAACAGTAAGGGGTAGGTCATCACCCATCAACATCACGCATTAACCTGCCTCCGTCGTTGGTGGGTTTTTGCGTTTAATAGGGGACTAGGATTTTCTGTTTTTATAAATAATGTGATATACTTGAGTCATGAATACACCACAATATGATACTGATGCTGAACCGATAGTGCAGTTGACTGATATGCCTGTTGTGTCGGAGTCGATGGAGCATTCTCATCAACCTGTTCAGCCTATTTTATCGATGGGTTGGTCTGGTTTTGATAAAACAAAACTAATTTTGCCGATTTCAATATTGATTGCTGCCGTTTTGATTAGTGGTTCCATTTTTTATACTCGTGGTGGTGCTAATCAGAATGCGGTTATTGCTCCGACCGGAGTTCAAAAACCAATCGGCAAGGTCAATATTGATCTGACGAACGCCATGATTCTTGGCGATGCCAAAGCGCCGGTAATGATTGTCGAATACGCCGATTTTCAATGTCCGTTTTGTGAGAGATATTTTAAACAAAATCAGACTGCATTTATTAGTCAGTACGTGAATTCTGGTAAGGTCCGTTTTGCATGGAAGGACTACGCTTTTCTTGGTCAAGAATCAGTTTGGGCGGCCGAGGCAGCTCGTTGCGCCAATGATCAGGGAAAGTTTTGGGAATATCACGACTATCTTTTTAATCACCAAGGGGCAGAAAATTCTGGCGCGTTTTCAAAGGCTAATCTTAAAAAGTTTGCTTCGGCGCTCAGTTTGAATGCGGGCCAATTTAATAAATGCCTTGATTCTGACAAATACGCATCGTTAATTCAAAAAGAAACGCAGGAGGCAAGCACGATTGGCGTGAATGGTACGCCAGCCACATTTATCAACGGACAGCTCGTGGCTGACAGTAATGGCAATTCTGTTGGTGCCGCTCCATTTACCACTTTTCAGGCTATTATTGATAAGATACTCACCAAATAGTGTCTGTTTACGGCGGGGTTGTACATTAAGGATTGGATGTGCTATAATGTTCGTATTGTAGGAACTCGTGGGTTTCCTCGGCTACGTTAAGTTGCTAGTAGGAACTTTCACCCCGCCAAAGGCGGGGCAAGCGAGGGGTCGCCCTACTAGTAAATACAGTTTTCAATTACCAATTACCAATTTTCAATAAGTTTTCAATTGATCAATGATCACTGAAAAATGAATGGAAACTGATAACTGGAAACTGAAGATTTGAAGTAATGGCAAAACGATTATATATCGGCAACCTGTCGTTCAATACGACTGAAGCTGGCCTTCGCGAAGCATTCGCCCAGGTTGGTGAAGTTACGTCCGTCGTAGTGATGATGGACAGGATGACAGGCCGATCACGTGGTTTCGCTTTTGTGGAGATGGCCACGGATGAAGCCGCCATGGCCGCTATTGAAAAATTCAATGGCATGGACATGGATGGCCGAAATCTGACAGTCAATGAGGCTCGGCCCATGACTGAACGTCCTCCGCGACGTCCGATGGGCGGCGGTTTCGGCGGAGGCCGAGGCGGCTCCGATCGAGGCGGTTATAGTGATCATAACGATCGCTAAATAAGCAAAACAAAAAGCGCTGGCGCAAGTCCGTGCTTTTTGTTTTTGTTTGTTTAGCTTACTATTTATGAATTAATACGATCGTACTAATTCATAAATGTGTTATTTTGTGTCGCACGAGCATAAAATAACACACTACTTAAAACCTTTCATACGAAATAAAATAATCCCGCTAACTTTAGAAAGATTTCGTACGAGCCTATTTTAAAGTTAGGTGTGCGGTTGCAAAAATGAGAAGGAATACTAATATAATTGAATGCGGATACAGATGCCAAAAAACGATGCTAAATACCATTGGACTAATCACGTAGCCGGCAAAATGGTATATTATGGGTTATCGGCCGATAGAATAAAGCGAGTGATGCGGAATCCGTACCGGAGCGAAAAAGGCATTGCGCCGGATACGATTGCGGTAATGCAGCCCGGTAGTAGAAGCCGAAGCGGCTTCGCCGGGCAGAAAACTTCGGCTTCACTACCGGGTAAGCCCGGTAAAGCGGTTTGGAAAGAAGAAATCTGGGTCATGTA
>JBBTRD010000009.1:2489-14327 GCA_038065335.1 Patescibacteria group bacterium
CACTACCGGGTAAGCCCGGTAAAGCGGTTTGGAAAGAAGAAATCTGGGTCATGTATGCCCAGAAAAATGAAAAATCAAATCTAAAAACTAAAATATTTCAACCAAGAAAAAAAGTTATAATCACCGCTTGGCGTTATCCCGGAGTAAGTCCTATCCGCGAAGCTATTCCCATTCCCAACGATATTCTTGAAGAATTAAAAAACATAAAATACTGATGCGAAGAATAGGTTGTCATGTTTCTATTGCGGGAGGCATAACTAACGCGCCGGGGAGGGCGGAGGAGTTAGGGTGCGAAGTGTTTCAGATGTTTACGCGGTCGCCGCAAGGCGGAATGGCGCCAAAGATAACTTCGGAGATTGCGGAGGAATTTAAATCGGCAATGAAAGCCAGTAATCAGGCCGAATGCTATATTCATACGCCTTATTATATAAACTTTGCCTCGGAGAAAGAGTCGCTTCGCAAAAATTCTGTTCGGATTGCGCGCGAAGAACTGGAGCGGGGCAGTCTTATCGGCGCGAAATATGTGATGACTCATCTGGGCAGTTCTAAAGAAGGCGATCGTCAGAAAGCGATGGAGCTAGCGGCTCAATCGGTTAAAGAAATTTTGCATGGCTATAAAGGTTCAACCGAGTTATTGCTTGAAATTTCGGCTGGCGCCGGTTCGTTGATGGGCTGTACGTTCGAAGAATTGGCGGAAATTCGAGACAAAAGCAGGCAGGAAGTTGGAGTTTGTATTGATACCGCCCATATGTTCGCGATGGGCTATGACATCCGGACGCTCAAGGCGGTGGCGGAAACAGAAAAAAAAATTAGTGCCACCGTTGGCAAAAAATCCATCAAGCTTGTCCACGCCAATGATTCTAAGGTTGATCTTGGTGAACGTAAAGATCGCCATGACCATATCGGCGACGGCAAGATTGGCCGAGATGGGTTTGTTCATTTGCTATCCACTTTTGATCTTGATTTTATTTTAGAAACGGAGCACGATAAAGTAGAACAGGACATAGTCGTCCTGAAAGATATCAGGGCTAAAATAAAAACTTAAATCTCAAAACTAAAATCTGATATTTTTTAGATTTTAGATTTAATGTTTAAGATGATCTAATGAACTATCCATACGCGGAGGGTGGACGGTGGTGGTTGAGTACGCCGTTAGGATTTGGGTTGGGTGCGGTTTTTGCCATATTGCTTCTCTGGAGTCTGTTTTGGAAAGGTCTGGCTCTTTGGAAATCGGCTCGCGGTAGCCACAAATGGTGGTTTATCATTCTTTTGCTTGTTAACACCGCCGGAATTCTGGATATCTTATACATTTACGTCTTTTCGAAAATGATGAAGTCCCGCACATAAAAAGCAACAGCCCCTTTCGGGGCTTTTTGCTTGCCATTGCTTTTTATGCGCGGGGTGAATAAGGATTAAATTCCGAATTTTTTGAGGAAGCTTTTCTTGTATCGTTGATACGAGCCACGTACAAGCGAGGCTCGTATTTCGTTTAGGAAATTATTAAAGAACCACATGTTGTGCATTAAGCACCAGCGTTGACCCTCACACCTAGTCAACGATTGCCTTCGGCAGTTGCAAATTTCGTTGACTAGGTGTGAGGGTTGATCTTTGAGCGATTTGCGTATTTGCTGTCGAGAAATTCCGCTTACGCAGGTCAAACAACCACAACCTTTTTCGATTACTTTTTTATCGTTGGTGTATTTTCCTTTGCGAATATCTAAATGGCTGGTTTTGGTGTAAAGCCGGCCGTGGCGGGCTTCGCGAGTGGGGATGACGCAATCAAAAGTATCAATGCCGTTTTCAATGGCTTCAAAAACATCGGCCACTTTGCCGACACCAAGCAAGTGGCGGGGTTTTTCTTCGGGCAAATAGGGAATGACCCATTTTAATATCTTGGCAATTTGTTTTTTCGTGTACGAACCGCCGATACCGAAACCGTCAAAAGGCATGGCGCCGATGGATTTGGCGCTTTTAATTCTTAGGTCTTTAAATAATCCTCCCTGGACAATTCCAAAAAGTTGTTGTCGTCCCAGTGCCGAAATTGTCTGTTGCCGACCTTTGGTCGTCCCCCTTGTCCCGCCGTCCCTGCTTGCCAAAGGCAAGTGCAACTTCAGGCAGCGGGATGCCCACCTATCAGTCAGTTCAACCGCTTTCTTATTGTATTCGTAATCGTCGAGCGGGGAGGTGATGTGATCAAAAGCAAAAATAATATCAGCGCCGATTTTTTTCTGAAGTTTCATGGATAATTCTGGCCCGAGAAACAGGTTTTTATCATTGTATTTAAAATGGACACCTTTTGAAGTGATTCTAATTTTGGTACGTTTAAAATTCTTGTCTAGTTTAGTATCACCTGTCATGAACCCCGTTAGAAGTCTCGCTCGCAATGCAGTCGCGAGTCCTTCGGACCTCGGCGGGGCTACTTCTAACGGGGTGAATTTGCCGACTTTGTTTTTATCATCGAAAGCGAGTGATAACACCTGAAAGCCACCGCTATCAGTCATGGTCGGAATTTTGAGACCAAAACTTTTCGTTAAAAATGTTTTTTTGTTGTCGGTTGTCAGTCGTAGATCGTCAGTCTTACCCCAAAGATGAAACGTGTTGGCAATCACAAGCTGGGTTCCGGTTCTTTTAATATCTTTCGCCTCCAGATGGCGAAACTTGCCATAGGTTCCAACAAACACATAAGCTGGTGTTTTTACAATACCATGAGGCGTGGTCAAAATACCCAATCGGGCCTTAGTCTTTTTGTCTTTTTTAATAATACTAAACATGGCGAGTTATAATACCATGAAAGGCGGGTTTTGTCTTAATTTATAAACTTTTGACTAGTTTTTTTGATTTGATATCATTAACGCTATGGCAAATAAAAAGGACGGAATGACAATCGAAGATTTGGCCGCAATGATGGAGAGGAATCTTGCCTCTAAGGAGGATTTGGTTGAATTGCAGGAAAGTGTTGAGAAAAAAATCAGTAATTTTAAGACTGAAATTAAAAATGAAATTCGAGAATTGCAATTGGATGTCAGAGATATTAAAACTGACATGAGAAATGTCAAAATTGAGTTAGAACAAGTCCATGATGGTGTCGATCAGATGAAAGATATTGATTTACCGAAACTTAAGAGTAGGGTGACAATTCTTGAGAAGGCACGGAAGGTTGCTTAATGTAAAATTAATATGGCTAAAATAAAAATATACAGTACACCGGCTTGTCATTTTTGCCACTTGGCCAAAGAATATTTCAAGTCTAAAAACTTGGCTTACGAAGAAGTGAACGTCGCGGGTAATGTTGAAAAGCAAAAAGAATTAGTGGCTAAATCCGGTCAGTTTGGCGTGCCCGTCATTATGATTGATAACAAAATGATTATCGGTTTCGACCGGCCCAAAATTAATCAACTATTAAAAATTAACTAACATGGCAAAAGAAATAAAACCGTTAGTCTATGGTACCGGCTCGTTGAAAGGCATTTCCCAAAAAACGATCGAGATTCATTATGGCAAGCTTTATGCCGGTTATGTCAATAAGTTTAATGAGATTAGAGAAAAATTAAAGGAGTTGGCAGTAAGCGGCAAATTTGAAGGCAACCAGACGTATAGCCAGCTTCGTGGATTACGTTCTGGCGAGAACTTTGCTCACAATGGTACATATTTACACGAAAATTATTTTAGTATTTTAGGTGGAGACGGTATCCCAAAAGGGGATATAGTAAAAGATTTAGGAGAAAGATATGGTTCGTTTGAACAGTTTGTTGCATGGTTTTCTGCGTGCGGCATGGCGGCGCGTGGCTGGGCGGTTTTGTGTTGGAACATGAACGAGAAAACATTCTTTATTTATGGTTGTGATGCCCAAGATCATGGCGGTGTCTGGGGTTGCATTCCAATAATCGCGCTTGATGTTTATGAACACTCTTATTTTATTGATACTGGTTCTGACCGAGCCACTTATGTCGAAGCATTTTTTGACAATCTCAATTGGTCCAAAATAGACGAACTGTACCAAAAAGCAAAAAAATACACGCTCTAAAATAAAATACGACCGGGGACGTTCCTTTGAGGGAACGTCCCCGGCCTCGAGGTGAGCGACTATCGATAACACGGTCGGCCGCCGTTGCACCGGCCCTTTTGGGGCGGTGCTTGTAGCGTTGCCGTCGGTTGCGACGGTGGTTGCCCATGGATTTCTCATCTCACAAGCAATACTGCCGAGGCTGATGGCCACGAGAGCCATCAGAACGATGAGAAACCTACTGATTCGTTGCATCTGCGCACCTCTTGATGATGGAAAGGTTCACGTTGACTGACGCCGTATATTACTACGGAATATCTAATTCTGTCAACCTGTCATTTTGGAATGATAAAGTCTACTGCCATGTGGTGAGCCAGAGACGGTTTTGAAAGGCGGAAGCGTTAAGGGGTAGACCGTAGGAGAGTGGAGCAAAATACAAAAAAACGAGACTGGCGATAATAAGCGTGCCGATTATAATATTGCGTCGGTTTTTTTGTTGGCTTGCCCCGTTAGAAACAGGTTGTCCCGAGACAACCGAAGCGGAGCGGTTTCTATCGGGGTCAATTAAATAGATGAGCGCGAGAATGGCAAAGATGAGTGAGGCGAGATAATGATAGAGAAACATCACCCGGCCGATGCCGATAAAAGGTAAGAGGTTTATCAGGAAACCCGCAAGAATTACGAATTGCGAATTGCGAATTACGAATTTTTGACTTTTAATTTTGGCGCCCAGCCAATCAAATATGGACGATACTAGTAGATACAAGATTGCTACAGTACTGCTCCACCAGATGAATGGGTTGCCGATGAGATAAATTTTAGATTCGGCAATTTGCGCGCCCCCCGAGGCTACGGTCGGGGCAGGGTGATTCCAGTAATAGATAGGCCGAATCATAAACGGCCAAGTGTACCACTTGGAACTATACGGATGGGTGGCGGTCAGAGTTTGGTTGGCGACGTACATCTCTTTGTTTAACTCAATAAATTTCTGAAATGTATTAAGGGGTTTGATGGTCGGGTCGTTTGTATAAGTCGAGCCCTGAAGCGATCTTTGAAAAGCCGGTGTCATGAAGGCATCGCCCTCGCCGGATTTTGTGAGGAGAGAGAAATGAAGCACGAAAATGGAAAAATACAAAAGAACAGGAATAATCGCAAAATAAAGCACGAGATTAATCATCCGCCTAAACGAAATAGCGCGAGCCATGTCTATAAGTTCAATTATTCCCGCCAGTCCTAAAAAGGCAAGACCCGTCCATTTAATAGACATGGAAAGACCGCCGAAGAGGGCCATTGGCAACAAAAATTTCCAATTTCCAATTTTCAATTTCCAATTTTGGACTGCGGATCTATATTTAAAGTAAAATAATAAAGAAGCAAAACCAAAAACAAGGAGAAAAGGATCGAGAAGAATATAGCGCGATTGGGTGAGAAGGGCATTTTCGAGGGCAATAAGTACGCCGGCGCCAAACGCGCCAAGAGTGGAAAATCCCAACTCCAACGCCAGAAAATAGATTATAATTGGCAGAAGTACCCCGGCCAAAGTGGGGAGGAATCGAAGAGCTAAATATTTATGGTCCGGAAATGGTTGGCCGATTTGAGCAAAACTTCCGCCTTCGGCGGAATAGTTGAACAATTTCGCGAATCCGGCGATAATAAGTTTGCCACCGGGGGGATGAATATCGAAAGAGTATTGATGAGTGTAGTAGGCCGAAACAAACTTACCGAAATGAACTTCATCAAAGACGGTTTCATTGGGCTGGCCGAAAAAAGCAAAATGAACGCCGATACTAACAAGGATGAGGATAATGAGACTTGTCTTCTTGGACATTACAGTCATAATATAACAATCAGGGGCTAATTTACAATTATCAATTTACAGTTTTCATTAAATGAAACAATTAGTCAATTGAATCATTGAAAAATTTATTGTAAATTGTAAATTGAAAATTGATTATTATTTTAAAATGTTTGACCTTATCATAATCGGCGGTTCGGTGGCGGCGACAACGGCGGGAATCTACGCGGCTCGACGCGGGCTTAACTTTAAAATTCTGACAAAAGAGTTCGGCGGGGAAGTGGCGACTTCGGGCGAGATTGAAAATTGGCCCGGAATTATCCACACCGACGGTTTGGCGCTGGCCGAACAATTTCGCGCCCATCTTGGCGCTAATCATGTCATACTAGAAGAAGGTGTCTGGGTGTCCGCGATTACTCAACAATCCGATGGAACCTTTCTTGTTTCAACAGACGTTGACGGAGTAAAAAAAGATTATCCGACCCGAGCGGTGATCGTGGCTACGGGCGTGCATCCTAAAGAACTCGGCGTGCCGGGAGAGAAAGAGTTTCGCAATAAGGGCGTTACCTACTGTACCACCTGCGACGGCCCTCTTTTTCAGGATAAAATTACGACCGTAATCGGAGGAGGCAATTCGGCCTTAGAATCAGCGCTGATGCTGGCTGATATCGCTTCGCAAGTTTACGTTGTAAATAAAAATGCTCAATTTAAGGGTGATCAAATATTAATAAACAAAGTCGTATCTAAGTCGAATGTTAAAATTATCTATTCGGCCAAGACCACGGAGATAAAAGGTGAACAACTCGTTACTGGAATCGTGTATACTGATTCAAGCGGGACATCGCAGGAGTTAAAGACTGACGGCGTCTTTATTCATATCGGGATGGTTCCGAATTCCGGAATTGTTCCCGCCGATGTTTTAAAAAATAAATTTGGAGAAATCATGGTCAATAATCATTGTGCCACTAATGTTCCGGGATTGTTTGCGGCTGGCGATGTGACAGACGTGCCATTTAAACAAATTATAATCGCCGCCGGCCAAGGCTGCGTCGCAGCCTTAAGCGCGGTAGAATATATCAATCGATCTAAAATTTAAAAACTAAAAACTAAAATATTCTGAACAGATTTTATTTTTTAGATTTAATTTTTAATATGTAGCCATGATTTATATCGGCGCCGATCATCGCGGGTTTGAACTAAAGGAAAAGTTGAAAGAGTTTTTTGACGAGTTGAGCTTTGAATATGAAGATGTCGGCGCGTTGGAGCATAATCCCGAGGATGATTATCCTGAATTTGCCCTGAAAGTAGCCAAAAGCATTATTGACCAAGAAGACCGAGGAATTGTGATTTGCGGTTCGGGCGTGGGGGTGGACGAAGTCGCCAACAAAGTTTCCGGAATCCGTTGCGGTTTGGCTATTAACAAAGAACAGGTTCGCGCCGCCCGTCACGACGATGATATTAACGTGCTCGCTTTGGCGGCCGATTATACCCCCGAAGACGAGGTAAAAGAGATTGTAAAGATATTTCTTGATACTGATTTTTCCGGTGAAGAACGATACAAACGCCGAATTCATGAGATGGAAAACATCGAAGAAGAAGAATACTAAAAATCTAAAATTTAAAAACTAAAAACTAAAATATTTCGGACGGATTTTATTTTTTAGATTTAATTTTTAATATTTTCGATGATTGAAATTGTGCCGGCGATACTGGCTACAACCAAAGAGGAATTTTCGGAGATGGTGAAAGAGGTTGAGCCGTATGTTTCTTTGGTACATGTCGATATTTCGGATGGGATTTTTGTGGATTCGAAAACAATTAGTCTGGAAGAGATCAGGGATAGTTCCTCCCGTTTAAAGTTAAGCGCGCATTTGATGGTTCAACAACCAGAAACGGTGATTGCGGGATGGCTCAAGTTGCCTAATCTTCAAAGTGTTATTTTCCAAATTGAGGCCACTGGTAAAACCGCCGAAATAATCGATACTATCCACAATTCCGGCAAGAAAGTTGGTCTGGCTATCAATCCCGAGACCAATATTGAGTCCCTAGAACCATTCGTGTCAAAAATTGATCAAGTTCAATTTATGACGGTTCATCCGGGGAATTACGGCGGGGAGTTTGTAGAGGGGGCAATAGAAAAGATTGTCGAGTTTCATAAAATGTACCCGACTGTTAAAATTGCTGTTGATGGTTCAATTCATAAAGAGACGGCGCAAATGGCGGTTAGGGCAGGGGCGGAGATATTAATTTTGGGAAGCCATATATTTTCCGAAGGCCGAGACATCGGAGAGGCAATTAAAGAGTTAAAGATGGTTTTAGTTGATAACTAGCCCTTTCACCCAGACCCGGGAAACCAGTCCCTGCCTGCCGGCAGGCAGGCCGTCGGTTTCCCCACTGCGTGGGACCCCTTCCGCTACTGGGTTTAAGGGCTAGTTATCACCAAAAAATGAATCCCGTCAGAACCAGCATGTTCTACTATACTTATGTATTGCGTAGTCTAAAGACTAAACAATATTATACAGGTTTTACGTCGGACCTACGGAAGCGTTTCAAAGAACATAATAGTGGTAAGAGTGTGCACACAAGAGGACGTGGCCCGTTTGAACTGATATACTATGAAGTGTGTAAAAATGAAAAAGATGCGACAGAACGTGAAAAATATCTTAAATCGGGCCATGGTAAGCTCTATCTTAAAAAAAGATTGAAGCGCTTCCTGGTTCCTACGGGATGAAGTACGATGTAATAACAATAGGATCCGCCAGCAGAGATGTGTTTTTGAATTCGCCGGAGTTTAAAGTTCTTGGTGATAACGATTTTGCAACCGGTCAGGCAATATGCTTGCCTCTAGGTTCGAAAATAGAAATTAAAAAAATCGTTTTTGCGACGGGTGGAAGCGGCACCAACACGGCTGTTACTTTTGCCCGCCAAGGATTAAAGACGGCTTGCATCAGTATCATCGGCCACGATCTCAACGCTACGGCGATTCTTGAAGAATTGGCGGGGGAAGGCGTGGATACTTCTTTTTTTCAGAAACACGCTGACGACATGACGGCCTATTCTCTCATTCTGGTTAATGATAGCGGAGAACGGACAATCTTATCCTATAAGGGTGAGGGTCAACATTTTGAAGCCTCCCAGATTTCGTTTGACCAACTTGAAGCTGGATGGCTTATTCTGGGCAGTCTCGGGGGTCATTATGATTTATTTGAAAAGGCCGTCAATTGGGCGGCGGCTCATGGTACAAAAATTGCGCTTAATCCCGGGACTAAAGAATTAGCGTTGGGATTAGAAAAATTAAAACCGTTTTTGAAGCGGTGCGCGGTGGCCTCGATGAATCAAGAAGAAGCGGCCCAACTGTTGGGGCTTGAATTTAACAAAGAAGGCGAAATATTTAAAGCTATGGACGAAATTGTCGAAGGGATATTTATTATGACCAAAGGCCACGAGGGCGTAGCCGTGTCGGATGGGACGTGCATTTATCGGGCCGGCGTGCCGGATTCGCCAATCGTGGAACGCACAGGCGCGGGGGATGCGTTTATTTCCGGATTCGTGGCGGAATACGCAAAGCAGATCAACAACTCACAACCAACAACCGACAACATCGAAGCAATCAAGAAAGCCATCCAATTGGCGACAGCCAATTCATCATCGGTGGTTGCTCAATATGGCGCCAAAGCCGGTATTTTAAAAAAGGGTGATTTCGGCCCGTGGCCATTGGTTAAAGTTGAACAGTCTCAACTTTAACAGAAGCAAGAATTACGAAGCACGAATCAAGAATTGAAAACAAATCCATATGAAAAATTGACTCGCATTTTAGGAACTTCGGCGGAGGCGCTTTTGGATTTGGATAAAAAAATGTCGATTGTGAGTGGAAAAACCGGTGTTTTGGATGCTGTGATTGATAATAACGACCAAAATATTGACCGAATATTGACTGATCTAGATTTGACTCGCGTTTCGACGGCCGAAGAAGTCTATGATGCGCTAGCGCAAAGACTTACAGTTATTGATAAAAAATTATTTGAATTATTAGATAAGCCGGATTTGGCTGAACTTTCCGATGATCCCGGAAAGATTCGGGACATGGCTTTGAGAATTTTTCATCCACCTCAAGGACTGTTTATTAAAAAAGAAAAAGTGGTCGAATTATTAGCGAAGCATCCGCCCCAATCGTTACTCGAGCATTTTGGTTATCAAAGTGTGGACGAGTTGCTGGAGAAAGAAGGTTTTGTGTCCGTTACGGCGATCTTGCGTCTTACCCAGACCAAAGAATGGATGCATAATTTTTTTAAGGTCGCGTATCAGAATTTGGGGCCTGAAGATTTTGAGGACAGGGACGTGGAAATTAAAATACTAAACACGAAACGGCTCGTTGTCGCGCAAAAGTTTATGAGCCAGAAATTACACAACGTCAGCCATCTTAAAGAGTACGGCGTGATCTTTATCAGTCCTGATCCCATTGACCAGCCCGGCGAGACCCTGCGGATGTTTTTGCTTATCTTGCACTATTTACACGAAGTGCCGTTCTATTCGGATCTATTTCGAAAGTTTTTGCCCGATTCGGATTTTAGCGCGAAACTTCAATCGTTATTGCGGGGAGACGTACTTGAAGAATCTGAAATATTAAAAATAAAATCTAAAAAATCTATGGTCTGGCCGATCGTGCAACGTTATTTGGCGAAAAATAATCCAACGGATTCGCGTCTGCGCGAGCATCACGTAAATCCTGAAGCCGAACACTGGTATCGTGTTGCTAAAAATTTTCAGAAATTCGCCGAAGTGATAAATGAAAAGTTCCCGCCGGAGGCGGGTCAGCCTCCGGCTGACAATATTGATTATTGGACTGGCCTTGATCACGTGGGCGATTTTTTTAAAAACAAAGAGGGCGTGGATACTTTCGTGAGTTTTAATGTGGTAGATTTAGTGATGTCCTTGGCAACACAAGGCGAGGCGAAATACACCTATCATCAGCAAGAAGCGCTGTGGAATCACATCTTTTCTAAATACATGGGGCACGATAGAATGAATAAACTCATTGAAGAAAATATTATTAAAGGTTTTATCGGATTTTAAAAAGCGATGACGTTAAATGATTATTTAAAACAAGCTAGAGAGAGAAAATACACGATTGGACATTTTAATTTTGCGACCGAGGATGTATTGAAAGCGATTGTGGCCGGGGCCAAAGAAGCGGGGGCGCCCTGCGTAATGGTGGGAACGTCGGAAGGGGAAGCTGATTTTGTGGGATTAAAAGAAGCGGTCGCTCTGGTTCGGGCGGTGGCTGACGATCTGCAATTCCCCGTGTTTCTAAACGCTGATCATTTTAAATCATTTGAGAAATGCAAATCAGCGATTGATGCTGGTTATGATTCGGTCATTGCCGACCCCGCAAAGCCGTCTGCTGACAGCCGCGGGGCAAGCGGTCCTTATACTTTTGAAGAAAAGATTGCTATCACAAAACAAGTTGTCGAATACGCGAGAGAAGTTTCAAAATTTAAAAATTTAAATATTTCCGTAGAAGGGGAGCTGGGTTATTTGAAGGGTTCATCCGAAGTTCAAACTAAAATTGAAATTAGTCCGGCGGATTATTCAAAACCAGAAGAAGTGGCCGATTTTGTCGCCCAAACTGGCGTGGACCGGATGGCCGTCGTTTTTGGCAATATTCACGGTATTGTCACGGATCAAACAGAAAAATTAGATATTGAACATTTTTCAAAGATTGTGGTTGCGGCACCGGCACCATATTATGTACTTCATGGCGCGTCCGGTTTGAAAGACGAAGATATTAAATTGGCTATCAGGGCGGGTATCACGAATGTTCATTTCAACACCGAACTTCGCGTGGCCTATCATGACAAACTCAAAGAAGAATTTGCTGACCCGGCCACTTTCAACGAAACCACTCCTTACAAATACCTCGGTCCCGCCGCCGAAGAGGTCAAAAAACTCGTCATTGCCAAGACGCACTTGTTTATGGGTCGATAAGCTCCCTCCACCCCAACCCCCGACTCGACCGATAATAAACCTGTTCCAGCGACAG
>JBBTRD010000010.1:0-25931 GCA_038065335.1 Patescibacteria group bacterium
AAATTCTATGAATTAATTACCAAAAGGAAGATTGCGTTGGGAGCTTGAATTCAGCCCCCCTGTCTTTTGTTTTCCCAGTCCCAGTATTATTTCCATTTCGTACGAAATGGAAATAATACTGGGACCTTTACCTTTTTAATTCAAAAATTTTTAGAAATTCTGCTTCTTTAAAACCGACGGACTCGGCAGTAAGAATATCTACGTAGTCACTGATCTCTAAATAATTCGCGATATCACCAACCTTTTCGTGACAAGGATAAGGAAAAACAAAGACACTTTTCTGCAACATCACGCACCCAAGCAGCTTAAGTCTGTTTCTGAACCGTATTCGCGCAATATGTTTTTCTTGGGGAACGTCAAAAATAATAATTCGCCATTTTTTATCCCATGGACCTCTAGGCAAGTAAACTAAACGCTTATGTAACGACCGTTTCAACCATTGGCGGCCCGGCTGGGTAAATACAAACTGGCCATGGTTAGTATCTTTGATAATGCCTCTTTGTTTTAAATTTTTAAAACCTCTAGAATTATTTAAAAACTTATTATAAGAAAAACCTTTATAGGATGTCCGCATCCAAACATTCGCCAAATCTCCGACCAGTTCTTTGAGACCTTTTATAAATTGTTCAACAAATCCTTTTTTCTCCATGGTATTATTCTATTTCGTACGAAATATATTAAGTTTACTAATTTTTGGTTATTTGTGTTTATTCGTCAACTAATTCAACGCTGGGGGTGGTCTGTCCTGATAGACCGGCCAACTTGGAAGCTTGCTGAACATAAATGCAATGGGGGCAAGGCAGAATGACTTCCGGGGGCGTATCCTGACGGGCAACCATAACGGCTTGTTCAAAAACATTGGCCACCCAACTCTTGTCGGCCCGAACGGCTTTGAGCGATTCGATAAACGGCAAGGCATTTTGAAACCCCCCACCGGTCTTATCCACTTGATAGAAAACGAAATAGGCTTCGGTATGAGTTTTAAAACCATTGCGGTCCAGAAGATAAGTATAAATGTCCATCTGCTTCTGGTAATCGTCATAGATTTTAATCTCTCTCGAACCCGATGACTTATAATCAATAACAGCCAGTGAATCATCGGCCAGTTGCAAAACGTCGTCCACGGCGCCATAAAGCATCGCGTTTAAATCTTCGTCAAAATACTGCACTCCTTTAAAATTCTCGCGCCAGACGGGCAATTCGGGACCGTTATAGAGTTTGGCATCGCCGGCCAAGTGTCGAGCCAAAACCGGTGGGAGAGTTCCCTCTTTGCGATATTTATCGAATTCCTGTTTTACCAAAAAATCCACGGCCGACGACAAAGTGTAAGGAAAACTGGGCGGACGCTTAATTTTATGATGAACATCCAACCAAAAACACCGCGGACAATCCTGAAAAAGCTTTAGCCCCGAACGCGATATTTTTAATGATGAAAATTTAATAGGCACTGTTAAAGATTGTATGTGTTATCGTTTTTGGTCTGAACATCAATAATAACAAAGTATGATTTGTCTATTTTATAAATAATTCTGACTCTGCCCTTACGAACACGAAATATATTATCAAAACCTTTGAGCTTTTTCACATCAAATTCCGAGACCTGACCTATTCTAATTAATCTAACGGCGCGATCAGCCCACGCCCTTTCTTTAGGCCTAAGTTCAGAGAGTATCTTACTGATTTTGTCCATTATTCTATCTCTTTTTTAGCATCCAAACTTCGTAATGCCTTCAAGAAGTCCTCGGCGGGTATGCCATCTTTTTTTATTTTGGTAAAATCGCCAATTGATTCCCAATGACCTTCATCACCGAACATATCTACAGCTGATATTTTAAAAACCGGCTTTGATCGACGCACAACAATAAATGAACGCCCTTTTTTGGTCTCGTTAATATACTTGTTCATATTTTCCCGTAATTCCTTAAGTCCAAGAATAGAAGTTTTCATATAACCGAAGTTTATCTTAAGATTAACTTATAGTCAAGTTGTCTGTGGATATTTTTAAGACCGTACCTTTAGAAATTGGAGGGTCCCTCTCCACAACAGAACGAATAGAAGAATGAGTAGATCTCTATTTTCTAAGCCATTTTTTATATTTTTCAGCCATGATTTCAAAACTCTTGCTATTATCAGCTATTAATTTTTTACCACTAACCATTCTGATTGTTGCATTTAAATTTATAGTTTTTATGTAAGATTTAACTTTCTGAAGCCGTAGGATTCGTTTCTTGCCCCTCTTGATAATACTTGCAGCCGAAGCAGTCATGTCTTGCAGTATAGGACTGGCACTTAATTTTTTACCTGTCGCAATAATTACGAATTCTTTAAATGTTTTAGAAGACCCAAGTGCCCACACTTTGGCCATTTCCTTACCCACTTTAGGATTATCCACGATATATCCATATTTATTGTAAAAATATTCCCGCCATTGTTCAATTGCAAGTTCGGCTAATCCATAGCCATGATAAGATCCCGAGCTTTCCCACGAATAAATGTGCGGGGTGTTGAGCACAGACAAAGAGTCTTCAGAACGTTCATTGTATTTTTTATAATTCTTTCGAGCAATTTCCATGACGCTTTTGCGATTTAAATCTTTGGCTTCATAAATTTCTCTTTCAAAATTTGAGACGAACATAATTCCGTTTAAACCCAAGGGTCGGAGAGGATTAAGTTTTTTAACTTTTCTTTCAAAAAGATTAAACGAATAAGGTATTCTCTTCGCGCTTAAAGCATAGCGCATCTTCCATTCAATACTCCCAAACATTGAGTCCATGAACATGCTCTGTGTTTCCGCCCAAGCCATAGACATTGGAGCATACTCATGAACGACACAAACATCCTCTTGCTCAATATTAAGCATGTGAGTAGCGTGGCCACCTTCGTGAAACAATGTATGAAGCCCGTCAAAGCCTGATCCAACTTGCCCAAAAACAACATTGCAAGTAAAGTTTGAACTTCCAGCTTTTCTTTTTTGGTTGGTGAATCTAACTAAATCAGGCCAATGGCAAAAACCGTTGTTCCATTTTCCTTTTCGGTCCAGGAGATCAAGCTGGAGTTTAGACCCTTTAAAATCAATGCCAAGTGCCGCAAAAGATTTCCCCCAACGAATTAAGGCCTCATCAAATTGAAAAAATTCATCCTCTTCTTTGGTAAAATCTCCAGACATCATGTAGTTAAAATTCCAGGGTTTGCGCAAGCCGGGCATCTTTTTTTCCAGTTTTTTAATATTTTTTTTCGCATATTTAGTTTTTTCATAAATATCTTTAAAAATTCCAAAAAGTTCTTTTTTGGTCATGCCGTCTTCTCGCTGAACTTTATAATCATAAAAATCGCTATAACCAAGTTGATTCGCGTATTGATTGCGTAATTTGATCATCTTTATGTATTCATCTAAAAAACCAACCGCTAATTTTTCGCGGGCTTCAAAACAGGCTTTTCTTATTTTTTCGTCATCATAAGTTCGGATCATGGTACTCATTTTAACCGCCGAGGCCGACACGAATTTTTTCGTATACGGATCAATATATCCTTCTTGCCGATTGGCCTGTTTCTTTAATAAAGTCGATTCAAGCTCGCTAATTTTATTCTTTAAATGCAAGGCCTCTTTGGGGGATTGATAACGACCAAAGAACGTGAGCCAGAGATTCAAGCGTTCTTTTTCTCGTGGATTGGCTATTTTTAATAATTTGTTAATTTTATCAACAAATTTTGAGTTAGCGCGAAAATTATCTCGCTTTGCTAGCGCTTGATTTTTTTTCTTATCAACCGAATGGTCCCCCATATACGAAATCCAAAAATATCCTTCATATGTTTTATGGAGTTTGTAATATTCCTTGTTGAGCCAATCAAGAAATTGTATGGCTTGTGTTTTTGGTATTCGTTTCATTTTGTATTTATTTTATCGCATAGACGTCAAAATAGGCGCAAAATGTTTTGCGGGCAGAGGCGATGAATAATTTTGATAATTCTTTATGGATATATGGAAATATATTTTTCTGATACCAGTGATTCAGCCAATCGGGAAATATCAAGATTCTTTTAGGAACAGTGACTAGACCTAGACTCGTGATGTCGACGTTGCTGAAATGTTTTAAGAACGCGAATATTTCTTTTTTACTGAAATAGTGAACTGGACCGTTTATCGCACCTTTACCGATTAGACGCAAAAATAATAAATAAATGTTGCCTTGCAAACCTTGCAGATTTGAAGCGTTGGGAAATGAACCGAAAATAAATAGCCGGCCACCAGGTTTTAATGTCCGATATATTTCCATAATTGAACGCTTAGTATCTGTCTTGTTATTATGCAAAAACACCGCGGACAATCCTGAAACAGTTTCAGTCCCGACCTCGATATTTTTAACGATGAAAATTTTGGTGGCATAATTTATTTTGGAGTTATCAATCGTTGATGTTCTTCGGTATTCAATAATCCGCATTTTTTAAATTTTTTGCCCGAACCGCAGGGACATGGTGAATTTCTACCGGTTTTGTCTTCGGCGGTGTTGTAGACCGATTCGGCGCGTTGGGATTCTTTTTCAACAATGGTTTCCCCTTCAAGATTGGCTCGGCCTTCGATAATTTTTACTTTTTCTGGTTGTCTCATGATACTAACTTTGAAAATAGCATCGACGACTTGGGCTTTGATTGAATCCAGAAGCTGGCTGAACATCCGTTGGCCTTCGACTTTGTATTCGGCGAGCGGGTCGCGCTGGCCATAAGCCCGCAAACGGACCGAACCCCGCAAGTATTCCATGGCCGAGATGTGCTCCACCCAAATTTCATCAATCGTACGGAGGAGAACCAATTTTTCAAGCATCCGCATCTGCTCGACGCCCAACTCTTCTTCCCGTTTCACGTAACGCTTGGCCACGTAATCGCGCATAAATTCTTTCACCCCTTCAACATTTCGCGTCTCCGAAAAAACAGTAATCTGTTTAGAAATTTCCGAATCCACGCCAACGACTGTTTCAAAAGAAGCTGTCAGTTCTTTGGTTTCCCATTCATGGTTAGCGGTATGAAATTGAACCACTCGGTCAACATAATCATTCAGATAGTCTTCCACGATTGGCTTAGAACTTTCGGCGAACAAAATCTGCCGGCGCAAACCGTAAATGGTTTCGCGCTGTTTGTTCATCACGTCGTCATATTCAAGAATGTATTTACGAGCGTCAAAATTATAGCCTTCAATTCGAGTTTGGGCTTGCTGAATAGCATTGGAGACAAATCTGTTTTCAATCACATCATCTTCGCCGACTCCCAAACGTTCCATAATGTTTTTGAGGCTGTCGCCGCCAAAACGCTTCACCAGCTCGTCTTCGGTCGAAACAAAGAATTGCGATGAGCCTGGGTCGCCCTGACGACCAGAGCGGCCGCGCAACTGGTCATCAATCCGTCGAGCCTCATGCCGTTCCGTCCCAATAACATGCAGGCCGCCGGTGGCCAAAACTTGTTCTTGCATCGCTTTGTCCGGTGGATTACCGCCGAGAATAATATCAACACCGCGTCCGGCAATGTTCGTGGCGACGGTCACCGAGCCATATCGGCCGGCTTGAGCGTGCAGTTCGGCTTCTTTTTCGTGGTTCTTGGCATTTAACAAAGTGTGAGGCACGCCTTCTTGTTGAAGCATTAAAGACAAATATTCATTTTTATCAATCGAAACCGTCCCCACCAGAACCGGCTGGCCCGTGGCGTTACGAGTTTTAATCTCTTGAACAATCGCCCGAAATTTTCCGGCTTCATTTTTAAAAATCTTGTCGGATAAGTCTTTGCGAACATTGGGCTTATTAGTGGGAACAGTAACCGCCTCAAGTTGATAAACCTTATGAAATTCTTCGGCCGAAGTTTGGGCCGTCCCCGTCATGCCGGCCAGTTTTTTATAGAGACGAAAATAGTTTTGGAAAGTAATCGTCGCGAGAGTGCGAGACTCTTTTTGAATTTTGACCCCTTCTTTGGCTTCCACGGCTTGGTGCAAACCTTCGGACCAACGCCGGCCGGGCATCAATCGGCCCGTAAACTCATCCACGATAATAATTTCGCCGTCTTTTACGACATATTCTTTATCCCGATGAAAAACAACTTGCGCTTTTAGCGCTTGCTCAAGATGGTGGACGTATTTCATCCCGCCTTCGTCATAGATATTTTTCACGCCCAGCAATTGCTCCACTTTTTCGATGCCAACCTCGTTAATTGAGACTGCTTTTTCTTTGATATCGACGACATAATCCTCGCCTTCTGTTAATTTTGGCGCGATTTTGGCAAAGGTCGCGTATAATTCACCGGAATCTTCGTCGGACGCGGAAATAATCAAGGGTGTCCGGGCTTCGTCAATTAAAATTGAGTCCACTTCATCGACAATCGCAAAATTGTGGCCGCCCTCATCGGCCGAGCGTTGAGACATCTGCTCCACTGAATAGGCCATATTGTCACGCAGATAATCAAAACCATATTCGTTGTTGGTGCCATAGGTGATATCGCAGGCATAAGCCTGTTTGCGCGTAATCGGCCGGAGTAATTCGTGAACGATTTTAAAAGCGCCTTCAGTGTCCTCTTCTTTATCTTCTTCTTTGGTAATATGAGACGCGTCGTACTGATAACTGGCTTCGTGATTGATGGTCGCCACGGTCAAACCCAGAGCGTCATAAATCTGACCCATCCAAGCGCAATCGCGCCGAGCCAGATAGTCGTTGACAGTAACCATATGCACGCCCTTGCCCGCCAAGGCATTTAAATAGACCGGCGCCGTCGCGACGAGAGTCTTACCTTCTCCGGTTTTCATTTCCGTAATCGTCCCGCGATGCAGCGCAACCCCGCCAACAAGCTGAACGTCATAGTGGCGCTGACCCAGCGTGCGTTTAGACGCCTCCCGCACCGCCGCAAAGGCCTCGGGCAACAAATCGTCTAGGATTTCGCCATCAGCCAGACGTTTTTTGAATTCAGCCGTCTTTTCTTTTAATTGCGTATCCGAAAGCCCAACGAATTCTTTTTCTAGGTCATTTATCTTATGGATTATCGACTCCAGGGATGTGATATACCGCTTGTTTGCGTCCCCAAAGATACTAGATAAAAACGCCATAGTTTATGCATTTTATCATACTTCTATCAAAATTACATTTGACAAGCAGTTTATTTACATGCTACCGTAATTACCTGAAACAGGAGGTGCTTGATGAAGAAGGTCTTGATTGTTGAAGATGAAAGGCGCTGGCAAGATCTTTGGCGGCGATGGCTCGACGATAAAGTGGTAATCGTCAGCGCATTTTCTATCGAGGAAGCCGAAGAACAGTTTGCTGCTAATCCTGACATCGTCGCCATAGTCATGGACGCGTGCGTTCCGGGCGATCGACCAACTACACCATCACTCGTACAGAAGCTCAGAAGTACTTTCACGGGTCCAATGATTGCGGCTTCAAGCATGTCGGATTATCGAAGACGACTCCTTGCCGCTGGGTGCGACCATGAATCCGTGAAGGAGGAAGTACCCCAAATGCTTCTCGAAATTCTTGGTCTGTAGCTGTTTTGCCCTACCTGCCCGCAGAAGCCCGCGAGTGCATCCGCACTTCCCGTGCTTCGCGGGCTTCTTAATTTCCCAGATGGTAGAATTTTGAAATGCCTTCGGCAAAAATAGATTCAAAATTCACTACTGGATTAAATCTAAACCAAAAACCTGTCCTTGAGCCCAGTAGTGGAAGGGGCTCCGCGTAGCGGGGAAACCGACGGGACTGGTTTCCCGGGTCTGGGCAAAAGGACAGGTTTTTGGTTTATTTGGCGGACGAGGAATGGTGACCTAATAAAAATTATTTCCGACGAGAAATGCTACGCTCTTTTAACTTTTTGATTTGCAAATGCAATTCGTCGCGAGCTTCGTCGATGGCGGTGCGCAAATCTTTATGGGTTGATTCGCCGCGTAGAAGCGCCCCACCGACTTTTAGATTTACTTCGGCATAAAAAACCGGACCGGTTTTGTGATGTTTGGATGGCTTACCGATTTCAACACTCGCACTGACGGAACCTTTTTGAATAAACTTTTCGAGGCCACCTATCTTCTGTTCTATAAACATCTTTAATGGTGCATCTAAGGTGATGTTTTTGGTAGTTATATTAATCTTCATAGTTTTCTCTAATCATAACTCTCTATTATAAAAAAGAAAGTCCCCGCTAGATGCGGGGGCTTTCCGAGATGACTAGATTCTCTTCTTTTTTCCGCCTTTTTTCTTTGCTGGCATAATTTTATTTACTGCGGAGACAATAATCGTCATGACGAGAATTATTTTCTCCCTCTCTTTTTTTACAACTATTTTATATTTTAGTTTGACAGTTCGACCTACTGTCCACTCACTGCTCTAATTTTAAAACTAAAAAATCTTTTTTGATAATAAAAAAGTGGATAAGTCCGACGCTCCGACAAAAAGTCGGAGGTCGGGCCCCCGACCAAAGCGTCGGGGCTCATTCAACTTTTAAGTTTTTCTAAAAACTTTTTATTGAGTTATGTCTGGTCCGAGTTTATAAAAACTAGACTCAAGATTGTTCACGATGAAGACGGAATTCCAATCACGATAGGAATCAGTAAAATGTTGGGCGGTCATGTTGAGCCAATGCTTCGTGCCATCGGGCCAAACGGCGTAAACTTTTTTCTCATTCACAACTCGAATATAATTCGAAGGCATATAAGATTGAAAAACAGATTCCGGAACGGTGATTGCTTTAGCCGGATCAAGTCCGTAGAATTTCAACACTTCCGGCGCGAGATAGCGCTTATATGTCCCCCAAATTACATAGATATCGGGTGTGCCGGCGTGCATTATAAGCGAACCGTCTTGAATGGCCGACGCCAACGTTAAAACGGGTTGATTGGTATACTCAATTGAAAGCGTGAGCAGGGCCGATACCTCGCTGGTCCCAAAATTAGTTGTTTGAGATTCGTTGACCGGCATTAATATAAAAGTTCCAGTCGGTGGTGGCGCGATAATATCACCGCTGCTGACACGACGTTCGACACCGGACGCATCCGCGTAATAAATTTGAAATTCAGAATCTGGCCAACTAATTTTAATATTCTGGCCAGCCGGGGCCAAAGAATCAGTTCGAAATTGATACCAAGCCGATTGCCACGGTTTTAATGAATAGAAATAAGAGTTTAAATTTTGTGACGTTAGTTGTTTGCTGTCGGTCGGCGAAACATGGATAGTTTGAAGATTGGGATTAATATAACCGTAACGAACATCTTGCGTGCGATTATTATAATAGTTCGTCCAGACCCAATCCGCGAAGACATCCCCAAAATTCTCCAAGCTCTGATGGTTGGCCAGATATTTATTAATGGAATCAATACCAGTCGATGAACTACGCAACGTCTCTTGAAGAATAGCCGGACCAAAACGATCGACCAGATACTGGCCGAATAATGTTACCACGGCATAATCAAGATTTGTGTTCGGCCATTCCGTGAGACTGTCGGCGGAATTATTCAAAAAAATTTGCAAACGCTGGGCCAAATCGGAATTTTGAAAATTATCATTGTAGCCGACCAGAGTAACCGCGTACTGGGAACGCAGTTCATTCAACCAAGTGTCTTCAGAGGCATCCCGTAAAAGTTCTTTTTGATTAAATGAAATAAGATGTTGCAACTCGTGGGCCAAAAATATTTTTAGATGGCTAGTGCCAAGCGATAAGACATTGGCCATAATCATCTCCCGCTGATTTGTTTGAGGCGACTGGGTTGTCGTATAACCATTGACACTATCAAAATAGCCGCCCGTACCGGAAGTAAGACGTTCAAGAAGAATCATAATTTTAGAATCATTGTCAATGCCCGGATTGGCTTCTGAACCCCAGAAAGCCGTTTCTTTAGGATAAATATTATTATCAAATTCTTGGGCCAAAACAGCAATCTGTTGATTAAAAACTATGCGTTCGGAAGGACGAAGACTATCCAAATACGCATCCTCAACATAAAAATAAGCGTGAGTCCCGACATATTCAAGCGTGACAGACACGCTTGTTCGGCCGGTAGCGTCATAAATCGGATTCACAAAAAATGTATGACGTTCGCCAACGGTATCCGCCCAAACTTGGCTGGTCCCCAATTGACCCAATAAAAAAACGGCCGCAACCGTAAATAAAATTTTAAAGCAAATCGTCAAACGACGCATATAAAGTCAATACGTTAAAGAATTAATTTTATTATATCATGGTTTGGAACAATATGCTCATAAGGATTCCGGGGTTGTATTATTTAAAAAACATGGTATCATTATGAAATAATCCGATGCGTAAGACCACTCTTCTATTTGTTGACATTGCCCTTCTTTACGGTTCGCTTTTGATGATGCTTGCTTTGCGTTATCAAGGCAACATCGCCGAGAACTATCCTATTCATTTCTTGCCATTTACTATTATATTCGTCATCTGGCTGATCATTTTCTATATCGTTAATCTTTACGACCCTCGGGCTCTGCGTAATACTATTTTCTTCTACTCGCGTCTCTTTGAAGCGATCATCGCGGCCACGGTCATATCAACCAGCTTTTTCTACTTAATCCCCCTTTTTGGTATTGCCCCCAAGACAAATTTGGCATTATTCATCGTCATCTTTGCGGTTCTTGAATTTGGCTGGCGATCATTATTTAACAGTATCATCGAAACAAAGTTTAAAAAACTAATTCTCATTGTCGGTGATAATGACCAAGCCCAAGAATTGGCTGTGTTTATAAAAGACAACCCCCAGCTGGGTTACACCGTTAAAGAAATCATTGGCATCCAACAAACCGCTTATCTCTCTAAAGCAATAGCAACGCCGAATCTTGATACAATCGTCATCGGCCCGAACGCGTACCAGATTCCTGAAATTAGAGATATTTTTTACAAGGCTCTTGGCCGAAAGATAAACTTTTATAGTCTGGCGACTTTTTATGAACGTCTCACCGGTCGAGTGCCCTTGGACGCTATTGACCAGATTTGGTTTTTAGAAAACTTGAGCGAGGGAAATAAACGCGCCTATGAAACTTTCAAACGCTGCGGCGATATCGTCTTTGGCCTTATTTTCGGGATTATCTCTCTTATATTTTATCCTTTTGTAATCATCGCGGTTCAACTTGGTTCGCCCGGACCGCTATTTTACACCCAAACCAGAATCGGCCGGTTGGGTAAATCTTTTAAGATGATAAAATTCCGAACAATGATTCTAAACGCCGAAGCTTCCACGGGCGCCGTCTGGGCTCAAGATGGCGATCAGCGGGTTACCGGAATTGGAAAATTCTTGCGTCGAACCAGAATTGATGAACTGCCCCAACTTTGGAATATCATCAAGGGCGAGATGTCCCTAGTTGGTCCGCGAGCCGAACGACCGGAGTTTCACGAGACACTTAAACAGGAGGTGCCCTTCTATGAAGAACGTTATTTAATCAAGCCCGGTCTTTCCGGTTGGGCCCAAATTAATTATCCCTATGGCGCTTCCATCAAAGACGCCGCCGAAAAATTAAAGTATGATCTCTACTACATTAAAAATCGTTCTTTCCTGCTCGATCTCGGAATTATTCTCAAAACGATTCGCATCGCCCTCTCCCGGGCAGGTAAATAAAAGCCGTTGCCAATTTCACAATTTCAATTTCCAGGGCAACCAAATGGACTCCCAGATGATTTTGGTTGACATTTTTGACTGACCCTCCCGTCGTTCACTGAATAAAATAGGAACCTCAATGAAATTGCAACCGGCCCTAAAAAGATGGTATTTTAATTCTACTAAAAAAGCGTAGCCCTCCGATCGCACAGTTTCCAATTTTAATTTTTTCAACGCTTCGGAGCGATAGGCGTTAAATCCGGTCGTAATATCAACAATCGGAAGACCTAGGATTGTTTTCACGTACCAATTGGCGAATCTGCTTAAAATCCTTCGATAAAAATTCCAATTTTTAATTCCTCCGCCCCTGACATAACGAGACCCGACTGAAACATCAAAAATCGCGAGTTTTTCCAATAATGCCGGCACAACATTAAAATCATGTGAAAAATCAGCATCCATAGTCACAACATAATCATAGAATTTATCTAAAATCCATTTAAATCCGTCGATATTGGACCGACCATAACCAAAATTATTTTTCCGCTCGAGCAAAAAAAGATTTTTGAAATTGGCAGATAAAGATTCAACTAATTCGGGCGTTCCATCAGAAGAATTGTCATCCACAATCAAAATCGAAACATCCGGCATTAAGCCAAAAATTTTGGGAACCAAGTTCTTTAAATTCTCTCTTTCGTTAAGAGTTGGAATTAAAATTATGCTTTGTGAATATCTGTTCATGGATAAATAATATCATAGCAAACATAAGAGGCAGTAAATAAATATAAATATTCGACCAGAAATTATGTCCGAAATAATTCCAAATCGGCAAAAACACAAAAAGCGAATCAATAAACACCAAGACCATCAGCCATTTATACTTTAACAGATAGCCAATTGAAACTAGGGCCAACAGCGTCGTCATCGGTAAAAGATATTTTGAAAAAGAAAAAGTTAAACTCCCAACTAACACAAAATTAAGAACTACGACTAAAATTATTTCTTTTCTTAATTTCAGGCCTTTATTAAATAACAAAGATAGCATTCCAATAATAATTATAAGCGGGGAAATCATTATTTTACGGAAGTTTAAAAATAAATTAGCCCCAACCCTCAAAAACCCTTTGGCGCCAAAAACAAAACTCTCTGCCAAGGGAGGCAAATTTGTGGGATCAAAATTGCCCTGATAGGAATTAATAGCCGCATTATTAACCCAATGACCTGTTTGATAATAATTAATCCCCAGATATCCCCCGCCAATAGCGCAAGCGATAAAAACCCAAGCAAGTTTATTTAAATTAAATCGCGATAAAAAATCCCGAGCAAACAAAGGAAACAAAACTAGCGCAAACGGCTTTACAATCCCTCCAATTGCCCATATCGCGGGAGTCCATAATCTTTTACTCAAACTGGCGTATATTATCAAGAGAATAAAGAATAGCAGCGCCGCTTCTTGAAATCCCCTCATCATCGTCGTGTATGGATAAGGCGTCAGTAAAAATAAAATCAAAAAATAAATGCCCGCTCGACGTCCTCCATAAAATTCTTTTCCAATAAAATAAGCGAGGGGAATAGAAAGAAGAGAAAATATCATAGACGTAATAATGATCGAATTAGGCGAGCCGGTCAGCCAAAATATCGGCACCGCGAAGAAAGACAGCCCTTGAAATCCATAAAATGATTTAAAATCCAAACTTCCCCGCGCCAATGATTCGGCAAAACCCTCGTAATGGAACCCGTCATCCATCATCACCGGATGACCAAGTAAAAAATAAGCAAGCATGGTCGCCATAACGAAAATTATTATTTTATATTCGTTTTTCATTTTAATTTTTTAATTAGATATATAAATGAGACGCAATGAGAAATCGTAAACCACAGACTCACCATGATAACCGCGCCCCAGACCTCAAAATGCTTAATCAAATAGAGCCCCACGGGAATACCGACGGCCAGGGTAATAGTATTGATAAGAATTGAGATTTTGACTTTGCGCAACGCTCGCCACATAGAACCCAATCCGATTCCAAGACCAAGAAACGCGCCGTAAATTCCCAGCCCGATAATATATTTAACACCCGGCGTAAAACTACTGCCATATAATATCCTCAAAGCAATCGGCGAGACAACCAGCGCTCCGGCCGTGAGCGCAATCGAACAGAGCAATGAATAAAGAGAAACGCGAATGAAATTCTTTTTTAACATCGCCGGATCTTCAGATTGCATTCGTGGTAATTCAACGTTGAGCAATGTGGAAATCGGCCCCATTAACCCCAACACGAGATTCACGTAGGCCAAGGAAATTTTAAAATATGTCACTTCGGTGGTGGAAACATAAAGCGCCACCATTAACACCGGCAAAAGGTTAAAAAGGGTGGCGATATTTTTATCTAAAGCCACCCAAGCGCTAAAACTAATATGTTTTCTAACTTGAAGATTCGAAGATTGCGTAAAAAACTCTCGAAATGAAGGAAACATCGAGTGATTTTTTCGAAGCCGTTCCCAAGCGATTACTGAAACAACCAGCATTGCTACTGCTCCCAATAGATGACCGCTCATCGCCCCGGTAATACTTAAACCGGCGGCCACCAGCAAGACAGCCAAAATATTACGCAGGGTTTGATCGGCAAACGTGAGCAAAGTCATTTGTTTTATTTTGCCCACCACCTGATAAGCCAGCGCCGAAAAACTCAAGAAAGTATTGGAAATAAACGAGGCCATCACTAAAATACCCGCGTACCAACCAATTAACGGATTATGATAGATTTTTCCCGCCAATGACGGCGCGACAAGAATGGCGACAACAGACAATACCGCTATAACGGAGGCTAGCCGGCCCAAAAACAAAAAGGCCTCTTTTGTGCCTTGATGATTTTCGCGGGCGTACGTCCCGCCGACCAGCGCCGCGCCGGTATCTTGAATACCGAAACTGACCACTAAAACCAATAAACCGGCCAGACTGAATGAAATCGCGTAAATACCGAACAGCTCCGGCTGAAGCAATCGCGCGATAATAATCCCCGTCAACCCCTGAATAAACGTATTGCTAAAATTTCCGACCTGAAGAACGGCCAGATTTTTTACAAACCAATGTTGCCGAAAATAAGCAATTTTGTCTTTGATATATCCGCTCATCTGTCTAGAACTTCTTTATATAATCGCACTTGTTTTTCCATTATTCGCTCAAAATTAAAATTGGCATCAACGTGTTTTCTGCCGAATCTTCCAAAATCCGCCCATATTTCGAGGTGCTCCATCATATAAATTATTTTTTCGGCCAAAGCTTCATAATCGCCTTCCGGAACCATAAAGCCGTTTTTACCCTCCACGATCTGTTCGGAAAAAGCGCCATGATTTGTGGTGATGGCGGGCAATCCGGTTGCAAGCGCGTGCAGTACTGATGTGGTCATATTACTCCATGTCACCGTTAGGCGCAGTTTTGGAAGGCTGCAGATAAAAATGCATTTTTAAAAAATAGTTTATTATGTCTTCTATTTTCATGTAGCCCTTATATGAGACAACGTCATTCAGACCCAACTCTTCGGTCATGGCGTGCAGATTATGTTCAAGCGGTCCATTTCCTATTATATTACACATAAATTTCTTGTCCGTTCTGTCTTTTACAATCGCCAGCGCTCTCAAAACATCGTCAAAACCCTTTTTCTCAACAAAACGTCCAACAGCAGCCATTTGAATTGTCTCATTGGGTTCCAGTATTCTTTCTTTAAACGGATAGTCATCCACGTCAACACCGAATATTGGCAAAACTTGAATTTTGTTTTCGTCAAAACCTTTCGCGACTATTCTGTTTTTCATAAAATTAGACATGGCGATGAAAGCGGAACTTTCTTTCTTAAGGCGTTTGTAAATATCCTCGCCCGGATGATCCAGAAATCTTTTGCTCACATCCTGCCCATAAAACGAGGTGATGAATTTTGTATTGATGCCGACTGTGTCTTTGATTATTAAAAATCTATTCGCGATGGAACCGTCATGAAGATGAATAAGGTCGTATTTTTTACCCGCGAACGGCTCGGACCAAAAAAGAAGTTTGAGCGATAACGCGTCTTTCCCGTATTTTTTCGCGTTAAAAACCCGCGCCAGAACTCGGGGAGATACAAACAATAATCTAATAATTTTGGGCGCCACTTTGATTATTCTTATAATTCTGTTCTCCGGCATGCCGATATAAGTGGTTCTGGCTGGCATGTCATATTCCCGGTATTTGTCGGATATATGTTTTTGATCTATATTTTGAGATGTAAATGCGTAGATATCAATATCAAACCCGCGATCTAAAAGACCGGCAATTTGATTGATCATCCATGTTTCCGAGACGGCCGGAAAAACCCCAACCACAAAAGCTATTTTTTTTCCTTTAGTATTCATTGCAAGCTTTAATAACCTTTAATATCTCCTTTTGGGGCATGGTTTGATAAAGGGGCAGACTTATTACGGTATTGTGTATTTCTTCCGTAATCGGATATTTCCAATCTTTCCATTTGTAATATGCTCCCTGTTTATGCGGAGGAACCGGATAATGAATCATGGTCTCTACTCCATTTTTCAACATATATTTAAAAAATTTATCTCTGTTTTTTGTTCGAACCACAAACAGATGCCAAACATGAGATTTGTCGTTGTTAGTTTTAGGCAAAATCAGTTTACTATTTTTGATATTATTAAGATATAATTCGGCTATTTCCCGACGCTTGTTGTTGCTCTTATCAAGATACTTTAATTTGACCAATAAAACAGCGGCCTGCATTTCATCCAAACGGCTATTTATTCCCGCATATTGATTATAATACTTTTTATGACTGCCGTAATTCCGCAAAGCCCGAATCATTTCGGCTAATTTTTTGTCATTGGTGGTAACTACACCGGCATCACCCAAAGCCCCTAATGGTTTTGAGGGATATAAACTGAATCCGGCCGCGTCGCCGAGGCTGCCAACTTTTTTTCCTCTGTACTCCGCCCCGTGAGCTTGGGCGCAATCTTCAATTATTTTTAAATTATGTTTTTCCGCTATCGCTTGCATTTTTTCTGAATAACTAACTCGGCCATAAAGATGGACTGTGAGTATCGCCTTTGTTCGCTTGGTAATATTTTTTTCCAGCGAGTCGATATCAATATTATAGGTATTTATATCTGGTTCAATTAAGACCGGCTTCAATCGATTTTCTGTAATTGCTAATATACTGGCAATATAGGTATTGGCGGGAACAAGAATTTCATCGCCCTCGTGAAAAACGCCAAGTTCTTTGTAGGCGCGAATGATAAGCGTAAGCGCGTCTAGACCATTACCAACGCCGATAGCGTGTTCCACTCCGCAATACTTTGAGAATTCTTTTTCGAAAGATTCTACTTTTGGACCCAATATATAACGACCGGAATCAATGACCTCCGCAATCGTCTTAATAAGTTCTTTTCGATACGGAGTGTTGAGATTTTTGAAATTCAAAAATGAAATCATTTGATTATCTTGAAAGCGGGCAACGGTAAAACAAATTTAGACTTTAAGCCTTTGGCTCGCCAATTCTTCATAATGTAGTCGCCGTAATGCCACGCAAGAATTACGACGTAATCAGGCTGTTCTTTTAAAATAACATCATTTGCGACAATCGGAATATGGGTGCCCGGCATAAACTTTCCCACCTTCTCGGAATTAGGGAGTTGGGCGATATAGGGCATCAATGTTTTATCAATTCCGTAATAATTTACCAACACCGCTCCGCGGCCGGGACAAGAATCAGCCACAAACTTAAGGCCTTTTTTCTTGGCCTGATGAGCCAATTGAATAAATTTGTCTCTGTTTTCATAGACTCGCTGTCGAAATTTTTTCCATGTCTCGGGTTTAAACAAGCCTTTTTTTTCTTCCAGTTTTAACAATTTACCAACTTCCGCATTAATGGGATATTTGCCCTTTCTTCCCACATACACTCGAATATTACCGCCGTAGCGCGAAGCCCGCTGAACATCAAATACTTCCATCCCATAATAAGGAAATAGCGTGACCAGCGATTTTAAACTATAAGTGCGAATATGCTCATGATAAATTCCTTCAAATTGGTTTCTTTCTAAAACATCGAGTAAATATTGACTCTCGGTGATGAAAATGCCGTTTTTATCGAGAAGACGATTTATGCCTCGCATCACTTCTCCCAAAGAAGCCATATGGGCAAAGACGTTGGTCATGGTAACTATTTTCGCAAGGCCATATTTTTTGATGATGTTATTCGCGACTTTCTCGGTAAAAAAACTCTGAATCGTTTTAATCTTATTTTCCTTGCGGGCGAGTTTAGCCATGTTGGTTGGCTCGACGCCCAAGACGCGCATTTTGTTGCGCTTGAACCCGGTTAGTAAAGTGCCATCGTTTGATCCAATATCAACACATAAAGATTTTGGGGCTAAATTAAATTTTTTTACAACGCTATCGGCAAACGACACCTGGTAGTCGCGCAACGGCGCGGAAATACCGCTTCGATAAGGATAATCTTTGGGATAGATGGTTGAACCGTCTACTATATAGTCAAGTTGGGCAAGGCCTGAATCCGGACAAATCATTAGCCGAAGAGGATAATAAACTTCGGGCTGATTTATGGTTTCCTTAGTGAGAAGGGCGTCGCAAGGCGGCTGGTGCCCAAGATCTATGGCTTCAAATAGGTTCTTTGAACCCGTAATCTGGCAATGGTCCAGCTTGCCCGGAAGAGCATCATGGTTGGGTTTAATCATTGCAATATATTATCCAAAACTGTCATTTAGCGCAATACGCTATTTCCCTCCCACGATAACTATTTCAAACCCAAAATTTTTTGTAAAAAATCTGTTGGTATGCTTGTCTAAAATTTTAGATAACCTATTGACCGCCCGACCCAAGAAATGGAACATTCTATGATATTTTTTTAATCGAAATAGACCGTATCCGACATAAAAACCGTCTTCCGCTTCAATTTCCAGACCATTATTTTTCAATATTTCTCTCAACTCTTTCTTGGAATAGGATTTTTCGTAACCATAGTTATATTTACCGCCCATCAACAATTTATAGAGTGTATGAAAATTCCATTTGTTTGCAACGGCCAAAATCAGCCGGCCCCCGGGTTTTAGAACCCTTATCATCTCTCTAGCGGCCTCCTCGTCTTGCGGTAAATGTTGAATCAGGGCGTCGGCAAAAACAATATCAAAATAGTTATCGCAAAAATTAATATGCCGACAATCCTGAACGCTAAATTCTATATTGCTCGCATTAAGCTCATCGGCTAACTTTCTGGCTAAATTCAAAGATTCTTCCAAAATATCTGAAATATAGACCTTGCTGTCTTTAAAATCCTTAGCCATACTGACCCCAAATCGTCCGCATCCAGTAGCAAGCTCTAAAATCCTACTAGCCCTAAGGGGAATATATTTTTTAAAAACTGGGTATGCCTCAACAAAAAACCGATTCGTTACAACACTAAGACCGGGATCTCCTTTCTCCCAGGTCTTTTTCCAGATATAATCTATCGCTCCTTGGTCTATATATTCCTTCCCGTTCATAATTAAAACTTACTTAATCTTCCAAAATCATACCCAATAATAACACGGCCAATGAATAAAAAGAACAATGAATCTTCCTTTACAAAAGCCTGAAAATCTGATATGTTCTATGTTGAAAATAAACAATTTTAGAAAAATTCAAATTGTATACAATCAAAAAAATCATATATCTCTATAAGCTCACCGCGAATTTTATAACTTCCTATAAGAAAAGGTTTGTTTTTATTGTATTGCTTGGATTTATAAATGGTATCGCCGGAAGTATCGGTATAGGCATTATCATTCCACTTTTTTCTCTATTTTCAAACAGTAGTGTCGTGGGGACAGACTTCATAACAAAAAGTACTGAAAAATTCTTTTCCATCCTTCATATACCATTAACACCCCCCGACCTTATTATTTTCATGGTTTTTTTGTTTGCGTTGAAAGCTTTGGCGCAATTTATCGCAAAATATAACACGGAAAAACTTGCCGCCCGCTTTGAAGAAAATCTTCGAGCCGATTTGCTTCAAAAAACATTGAGAGCGGACTGGCCGTATTTATCGAATCAAAAAATTGGCTATCTTGAAAGAACTTTGTTTTTTGACGTAAATCAGTCAGCTACCATATTACTACAAATTGGAACCGGCATCCTTATACTATCAAGTCTTATTACCTATTCCATTGTTGCCTTCAAGATATCAGCTCCAATCACTCTAGCAACACTTTTGTTCGGTGCGTTATTATTGCCTGTTCTAAAACCACTTTTTTACAAAATAAGAAAACTTTCGGAACAAACCAGCTTACTTTATAAACAAGTAGCTAATCATATCGGAGAAAACATTATTGGCGTCAAGATCGTTAAAACTACGGGAACAGAGAGGTCTGTGGTTAAAGGAGGTAACGATTATTTTAAAAAACTTAGATTAGCTCGGACAAAGACGGGTATGTATAGTTACGCGATAGGAAGCTCAATAGAACCGATAGGCATTGTTTTTGTGGGAATATTATTTATGTTTACTTATCATTTGCCAAGTTTTAATATTGCTTCGTTTGGAGTGGTGGTATATCTTATTCAAAAAATATTTTCATTTATTCAATCAATTCAGGGACAATTCCAAACATTCATCAGTATCACCCCTAACATGGAAAACATCATTAGCTATCGTTCTATCGCGACAAGTAACACTGAAATAGATCGAGGGTCAGACGTTTTTATTTTTAATGAATCTCTCGAATTTAAAAATATAAGCTTCTCCCACAATAAAAATACTCGCGTTCTTGATAATATAAACCTCCTGGTGGAGAAGGGGCGGATAGTTGGGATTATCGGTCCCTCCGGCGCGGGTAAAACGACTATCGCGGATATGCTTCTTCGGCTTCTGGTTCCCAACGAGGGCCAAATATTACTCGACAATAAAGATTTCTTAAAAATAGCCCTCAAAGATTGGCGAAAAAATATAGGTTACGTTCCTCAAGATATTTTCCTGATAAACGACACGATAGAAAATAATATATTGTTTTACAATCAATCAATCTCTCATGAAACGGTTGTTCAAGCCGCAAAAACGGCTAACATTTTTAACTTTATAGAAGAACTACCTGACAAGTTTGCCACCATCGTCGGCGAAAGAGGAGTTAAATTATCGGGCGGGCAGAAACAAAGAATAATTTTAGCCCGAGCATTGGCTCGTAATCCACAGATATTAATTCTTGACGAGGCTACGAGCGCAATTGATAACGAATCAGAAGTCCTCATTCAGAAAGCAATACAAAATCTTAAGGGTCAAATGACTGTTATTGTTATCGCTCATCGCATAAATACAATCATGAGAACTGATCTAGTTTTCATACTAGATCGTGGCAAATTAGTAGAGTCTGGTCATCCCAATAATCTACTCAAGGACGAAAACTCATATCTCCATAGAATATACCATCTTTAATTTTTATAACTATGGAAAAGATTAAATACCCATTTACCATAAAAGAGTTTAGGGCAATTTACTCTAAAGTGCCACGGCTTTGCGTAGAACTTATAATAAAAGATAGTAATGGCATACTCCTTACATTAAGAAGGACTAAAAGCTGGCGGGGGTTATGGCACATACCAGGAGGCACGTTGTACTACAATGAAACAATTTCAGATTGCATTCATCGAATAGCTATGGATGAATTAGGTATTAGAGTAAAAATTAAAAAGTTTCTTGGATATAATGAATATCTAGACGATGAAAAGAAAAGTCAAGAATTTGGAACTACAATAGGCTTACTATTCTTATGCGCGATAGATTCAGGCGACCTGCGAGGAAGCAATCAGGCGGAAAAAATTAATTTTTACAAAAAATTGCCCACCAACATAATTCCTCAACACCGAACTTTCTTAAAGAAAATGTTCAAAATAAAATAGTGGGGGTTACTTTCCGTCTGATGTCCGAAAAAATTTGAGTTTGCGGAAATATCGTCTTTTTATTTTAACAGTAATTAGTAGCATATCGCATATCAATTTATAAAAAACTATATAAAAATAGTTGGCCAATTTATTGTCAAACTCTATAAAAGGATAGCGCAGAATGTATTCTAGACTTTCCTTATTTTCAAAATCAGCAGTAATATACTTATGTAATTTAGTCGGATCATTCTGCTTAAAGACGGCTAGTTTTCTGTCTACGTCCAGTTTATTAACATATCCGTAATGCTTGATTCTAAAAAGAGAAGTGCAAACCGGAGAATTTATTCCTTGAATTCCTCCTGGATGAATTACTACGTTATTAAAATACGTACCTTCTAGATTGCGCCACATAAATCTTTGGGGTCGCAAAGTATAAAAAAACCAATCTCGATCAAATCTGCAATATTTCATGCTCCGCCAAAAATGACACATCCTGAAACCAACACAATCGTATTTACTTTGCATATACTTTTCTAGAATACCTCTTGTTAAATTCCTCTCAAAGACTTCATCGGGCCAAGCCATAGTAATCCAATCAGGATTTCTTTTCTTGGCTTCATCTAATATCAGATTCATGTCTCTTCCCTCGTTAAAATTGCCCGTATCATCTCTGTATAAAACTTTGATAATTTTAGGAAACTTTTTCAAAACCTCGATAGTTCCATCTATCGAACCATTATCCATGACAATTATTTCGTCTACCAGCAATGAAAGCTTCTCGAGGCAATCTTCAAGCTTTAATAATGAATTCTTGGTGCGTAATATCGCTATAAGTTTCATTTTGATAATTTTTTTATTCTTATAAACCGATAAACCCGTCCACCAAAAATCATGCTCAAGCTATGCGCGAAGTATTTTATTGAAAAATCATTTTTCACGGCCTTTTTAAACATATTACCTGCTTTTTTAAATTGAAAGTCGTCTCTGTACATTAATCCCAAACTAAAACTTTGATCAGCCAGCAGCTTTTTATCGTTTTCAAATTCTTTCATGTGTTTTGCTAATAACATCTCTCTGCCCAGAATTCTCCTTTTTAGACTTCCCCCGACCTGATCATGCCCACCCATAGCAACTTTTACCAACGGCTGATTGATTCCCAGACCTTTAAATTTTTCTGTCACCCGGATCATAAGTTCCGCTTCTTGATGACTTGGAAAATTCTCATCAAACAAGCCCGTTTCCTGAAATATATATTTTTTAACAACAAGGGTTACGGTTAAAAGCGATTTAAAGTATGACAAAGCAAGTTGGTGATAGTCACCGATTCCGGAGGGTACCGTTGTGATGTAACTTCTATCGCTATAAACATTTTCCACCGCAGAAAAACAAAATCCGACATTATGAGGAGTTAATCCAAATTGAGCCATTTGCGTGGCAAGCTTGTGTGACAACCATTCGTCGTCGTCGTCCAGAAAAGCCACAAACTCTCCGTTTGCGTTTTTAATTCCCGTATTTCTAGCTACTGAACCCCCTTTTTCTTCCAAATGCTGAATATATTTCAACCGAGAATCGTTGAGGCTATTTATAATTTCATCCGCTCTTTTTTCTAACCCGTCGTCAATAACAATAACCTCAAAATCTCGGTATGTTTGATTCAAGACCGAATTAACAGCTCTTTTGAGCATTTCGGGACGATTATGAGTGGGAACTATAACAGAAACCTTTGGGGGTGGACTATTTTCCATCTGTAAATATTTTAGCCATTTTGTCGGCAGCATCACTCCAGTCAAAATTATCCCTTATAAAATCATATCCTCTTTGGCTTATTTCTTCGCGAAGTTTTTCGTTGCTAATAGCCAATCTTAATTTTGCCTCAAGATCAGCTACGTCATTATGCTTCGCCACAAAAGCGGTTTTTCCGTCTATGGCATATTCACTTGATCCGCCCGTATCAAACGTCACGGCTGCGCATTTGCAGGCCATGGCTTCCATGGCCGGCATTCCCAATGCTTCATATTCGGACGTGCATACATAAATATGACAAGATGAATAAATTTTAGCTAGATCATTCTGTTTTGGATTAAAATGATACTCATTACAAATTGGATCATTAAATTTCTTATTTCTCACTCCAAACATAACCAGCTGGATATCAGGTAAATCGGCCTTAATCTTCCTAAACACATCAAGACCTATTTTTGTTCCCTTCCATGCGTAGGTATGATTAAGCATCATAATTCTTATTGGGGCTGGTTTACGGTATTCGGGCAAAAATCTAAACAGTCCCAAATCTACCGGAATAACTATCACGTGGCTGTCCGATTGGAACTTGTCTTTTATTATTTTCTGAAGCCAAGAAGATGGCACTATTTTGGTCAATGGCAACCGATATGTTGGATCTACTAACTCTGGAGCACCATGGTAAAGACTCTCGTAATGCAGGCTTAGGTAAAACTTTTTGCCCTTTTGGGCGCCATACGAGGCAACTGATCCGGCACTTTGCCAAGCCGTGGCAACCACAACATCGGCATTCGGTATGTTGCTTTCACTATAATCCTTTACCCACAAAACATTAGGCACGAATTTTGGAATCCATCCGGGTTTAACACGAATGATATTTTTTATTAATCTCCGCACTTTTCCGTTCGTCAAAGCAACCACCGTAACCTGATGCCCCATCCCTGCCAACAAATTCGCGTAAGTCAAAATTATTCTATTGCCGCCATTAATTTTTAGATGAGTTGCTAAAAATGTTATTTTCATGGCATGTTGATTTTATATATCTCAAATCGGCCATCGTTATATACCGGCACCATGGACACAAGTTTCGACAGAGAGGTATCTAGGACAATATCTCTTATAAAATATGAAACATGGTACTTTTTGAGATATTCCTGGATATGTGGACGAATAAATGTTGTTTCAAGCTGATATGCGGCCATAATATCACGGTCTTTTTGAGAAACCAAGCTTTGGGCAAGTTGTTTTTGACAAAAATTATTATTCAATTTAACGATAGCGCATAGTTTATGGCGCAAATTAAGATCATCCATTTTATAATCAAAATAAGATCCCGCATAATAGACATACTCCTGTTTTAAGATTTCGAGACTAAGGTCCTGAAAATAGCGACTCGTCAAATATCGTTCTCGAACTTCCGAGTTGGGCACGAGATAAAGATGCGCATTGAGAAGCCCGGGATACAAAACATAGTGTTTGGAAAGATATGGAACGTATCTACTAATACTATCGCTAGCCCAAATGACCTTGGGCTCTGATTCGTGAGCATCAAGCCACGCCAGAGGGGCTCGATAATCCTGAACGGCTACCATTTCGGAATAGGGTAAAGAAAAAGGAGGCACTATGGAGCGCCTTATCTCGGCAAATATTGTCATGGAACCAATCAAGATTAAGAAAGAGGTCAGAGTGGTAATATAAATCTTTCCCCGCCATAATTTTAAGATTACAAAATAATAAATTTCCAAACCAAACATCAAAGCGAACCAGGTAATTACGAATCTGTTCACGTGAGTAGCGATCAAAAAATCTTTTCCGGTGATGACGTTGCTGACCAATGCCAGAAAAATAGCCGCGCTCACAATCAAAAAATACCAAGCGGTGACGGTTTTATCCTTTAACTGTTTTACAAAAAATATAGTCCAGATCAATCCGGCCACGATTAACCAGCGGCCGTAATAATACGCTTCTATCGGCGGCAAATGAGTGGCCACAAAACCGACTCGTTGCATATTCTCCCAATATCCGGTCAATAAACTTGCTTTAAACGTACTCAAAATGACGGGAGCGGCCAACGCTAACGCTAGAGAAGATATTTTCAAAAGATTAAAAAATCTACTCCATTGCCTAGCCATTAGTAGATACAGTTCCACAAAAACAATCGTGATAACAACAACTTGCCAAAGATAAGAATATAAATAAAAGGCGCCGACAATCGCCGTTCCCAAAAAGACTCCGGACCGTTTTTTATTGGGTCGGAGAAGCCAATTGAACATGGCCCAATTAAAAAAGATAAAAACCGGCATAATTGTCTCCATGACAACCGGCCTGACCAGACCGCCGTATGAAACGATATATACCAAAGAAGCGATAATAATAGCTCCCGATTGATCAACAAAATTTCTTAAAAATTTATACGCGAATAAAGCAAAAAAAATACTAGCGATAATAAAACCCAATAACAATCCTCCATTAAAAGAAACCCCGAGTTTCATGGGAAGCGCGACGATGGTTTCGGCAATCGAAAATACCGGTTGCGGGTCAAATCGATGCTTTAAATAATAATGATTGCCGGAAAAAGGAAAATCGCTGATTGTTTTATTAATCCGATCAAGATAAAAGGTGGTATCGGTGACATAATTAGGTATTACCCCATGCCAATTAACACCCAGCGAGTGTCGAATCCAAAGAATCGGCAGAATGCTGGCAAAACCGATGACGCATAACCAG
>JBBTRD010000011.1:0-1554 GCA_038065335.1 Patescibacteria group bacterium
TGGTGCGCCCGGAAGGACTCGAACCTTCAACAAACGGATTAAGAGTCCGCTACTCTACCAATTGAGTTACGGGCGCAAAGTTACTGAATGTAAAATTTAAAAACTAAAATGTAAAAAATAAAAGTTTTTTATCTTTTCCTGTCTGGTGCGCCCGGAGGGAATCGAACCCCCATCTCGCACCTTCGAAGGGTGGTGCTTTATCCGTTAAGCTACGGGCGCAATAGTTTTTTAATTCTCAAATATTTTACCAGTATTTTTAGCATTTAGCAAACATAAAACGGCCGCCCCAAGCGGCCGTTTTATGTTTTGTTTTACGAGACAATCTCAATCTTAATGGTCTTGCGTCCGAACTGTTTGGCTAACTCTTTGGAAGGAAACCAAACGTCGATATTGAGGTTGTAGCGACTATTCATGCGATCCTCAACCACGAAAATCTTGTTACCGTAAATGGCCGGGATTTTAATTGCCGTGCCGAATGGCAAGAAGTTTGCCGCCACAACACCGTCTCGGACATACGTACCCCTGGCGGTGATGAACGGAGTATCATCCGTCTCATCAACGGACGAAGAATATGCGGAAGCGCTGACGACGTAAGTCTTCACGGCTTTCTTAGTTCTCGCCTTACTGTCAGATGGGTTGGTCACAGACGTGACGGCGCCAGACCGAATAGTGGAGTCACTCATTGAAGTCGTAAGACCCTGGATATTTTGGTAGAGGGAATCGTATGACCACGTCGAAGAATTATCAAAGAACGAGGCGTTCGCATGGCTGGCTGAACCAAGACTGAAAATAATCGCCAAAAGAACGATACCGATGCTTTGTTTCATAATATACATAGCCGTGAAGGACTAGGTAGTGAAGGCTTTTTAGGTCTGCCTGCCGGTAGGCAGGTAATAAAAAACGGCCTACTAAGCCATCTATCGCACTACATTACTCCTTTAGGTTATGCGTATAGTATATCAGGTCGTCTCCTAAAAGTCAAGGGCCGGAGAAGGGTTTAAAAGTGGTCTATTTTGTGATCAAAAGTGGGCTTTAGATGATGCTTCTTTTTGCCAAAATGACGATTCCATACCCGAGTGCCGGATTCAGCTGAAATCATAAGAATAAAAAAAGCAATCAAAACAACAACGCCATCATAGCTATATCGGGCGGAACTGTTATCAGACAGTCTTAACCAGATTCCAAATTCATCAAAAACAAGCCCCAGGCCGAGACCATAAAGAAGGGCAATGAAATATTTAGCCAGAGGGCCGCTATTTATGAGAGCCAGATAACCCGATGCCACCAAAAGAATAATGCCATAAGCAAAATGGTGGACATGGATGTCTTTAAGGATGTGGAGAGAAAAATTAGGGTCAAGATGAGTAATGATTCGTGAGCCAATGAAAGCAATTAAAAAAGCAACCGTAATCGGGAAAAGAATATAGAGATATACATCAGAGCCTTGAGAAGCGATCTTTTTTGTTAAGGCGTCTTTCTGGGTGATTTTAGAAAAAATACTGAGTAACACGATCAAGTGCTTCGAAGCTAAATATCAGATAGCGAAGAAGTGAG
>JBBTRD010000012.1:0-8858 GCA_038065335.1 Patescibacteria group bacterium
GGATTGCAGGAAATGATAGAAAAAGACGTTTATTGCATTGATGTCATAACCCAAACGTCGGCTATCAAGCAAGCTTTGGCCGGAGTGGAAGACGGGCTGATGGAAAATCACCTAGGCACTTGTTTAGTGAACCAAATTAAAAAGGGCAAAGAAAAACAGGCCACTGCGGAAATCTTGAAAGTGTATCAACTTAAAAGAAAATAAAAATAAACAAAAAATGAAAAAAGAAACATATAAAATTCACGGAATGCACTGCGCTAGCTGTGTCGCGACAATTGAGCGCGTGCTTTTAAAGACCGTCGGGGTGCATTCGGTCTCGGTTAATTTTGCCGCGGAATCAGCTCTGATTGAATTTGATGAAAATACCGTTTCCGAATCAGATCTTGCCCAAGCGGTAAATGGAGCAGGATATCACCTTGTTCCCAAAAAAGAAGAGATGGCGAAAACGCCAAATATGGACATGAATTCTCCCCAACATAATCATATGGAAATGGAACGAGAGAGTCAAATAAAAGAAATGAAACTTAAACTTATCATTGGAGGGATTTTTTCCATTTTTATATTCCTAGGCAGTTTCCCGGAGTGGTTTTCTTTTGTGCCGCAGATTTTAAATAATAACTGGGTACTTCTCTTTTTGACGACGCCAGTCCAATTCTGGATTGGTTCTCAATTTTATAGCGGACTTAAACTTCTTATTAAATACCGCACGGCCGATATGAATACCCTAATTGCTATCGGTACTTTAGCGGCGTATTTCTACAGCGTGGCGGTTACGGTTTTTCCTGTTTTTTTCACAAAAGGAGGGATAACACCAGCAATCTATTTTGACACTTCGGCGATAATCATTGCCTTAATTCTTTTGGGAAAATATTTTGAAGTGTTGATGAAAGGAAGAGCTTCCGAAGCGATTAAAAAACTTATTGGTTTACAGCCCAAGACCGCGAAGATTTTGCGAGACGGGAAAGAAATTGAAATACCTATCTCTGAAGTGCAAGTCGGAGATTTAATAATTGTCCGGCCCGGAGAAAGAATTCCGGTTGACGGAAAAATAACAGAAGGAGATTCAGAAATAGACGAATCAATGATTACCGGAGAGTCAATGCCGGTCCATAAAAAAGTGGGAGGTATGGTTATTGGCAGTACTATAAATAAATTTGGAACATTTACTTTTCAGGCGACAAAAGTTGGTAAAGACACAGTGCTCTCGCATATTATTAAAATGGTGGAAGAGGCTCAAGGTTCCAAGGCGCCAATTCAACGATTGGCCGACCTCGTTTCTTCTTATTTTGTTCCCGCGGTATTTGTTGTTGCTGTTTTGACTTTTGTCATTTGGCTTTTCTTCGGACCGACTCCGGCTTTTACTTTTGCTCTAGTTAATTTTGTCGCTGTCTTAATAATTGCTTGTCCCTGCGCTTTGGGTCTAGCCACCCCCATGGCCATTATGGTTTCTTCGGGTAGCGCCGCCGGTAAGGGAATTTTAATAAAAGATGCCGCTTCGCTTGAAATTGCCAACAAAATAAACACGGTCATATTAGACAAAACAGGCACTCTTACCCAAGGGAAACCGCAGTTAACCGATATTATTGCATTTGATGACAAGCATCAAGTGGAAATTCTTAATTTTGCCGCTTCATTGGAACAGCGGTCAGAACATCCCTTGGCTCAAGCCATTTTGCAATACGCCGCCAGCCTTGACCAAAAATCCTCGCACCCATTGGATAGAGCGATTATAGAAGAGGCAGCTAAAGAAAAAATTGAGCTATATAAACTTGAAGATTTTAAAGCCATTTCTGGAAAAGGCCTGCGAGGATTTTTACAAATCCAATCTCAAAGAGTTGAAGCGTATTTGGGGAATCGAGCTCTGGTCGCGGATATCGGTCTTGATATTTCCCCGTACGAGGCGGACATTAACAAGCTTGAAAATGAAGGCAAAACCGTAATGATTCTCGTGATTGATAAAAAGATCAAGGGCGCGCTGGCTGTCGCCGATGTGATAAAAAAAGAGTCAATTGAAGCAGTTCGGGCTCTCAAAAATAATAATATAGAAGTCTGGATGCTTACGGGAGACAACAGTCGCACCGCTAAAGCTATCGCGAGTGAGGTGGGTATAGAAAATATTATGAGCGAAGTATTACCCGACAAGAAGTCAGAAAAAGTGCGCGAACTTCAGGAGCAAGGGAAAATTGTCGCCATGATTGGCGATGGCATCAACGATGCCCCCGCGCTGACCCAAGCTAATATCGGTATCGCCATGGGTGAAGGTACGGATATTGCCATGGAATCAGCCAACATCACCTTAATGAGGGGGGATTTAATGCTTATTTTCGAGGTAATAAATATTTCCAAGCGAACAATGAAAATAATAAAACAAAATCTTTTCTGGGCCTTCTTCTATAACATCGCTTTTATCCCTATCGCCGCCGGAGTTTTATATCCGTTTTTTGAAATTTTGCTTAATCCGATTTTCGCCGGCGTGGCCATGGCTTTTAGCAGTATCAGTGTTGTTTTGAATTCATTACGTTTGAGAACATAGAAAGAACATAAAGTGTGCTATAATGAAAACATATCAATGAAAAATCCTTTTTTACCGCTACTAATCATAGGTTTATTGCTCTCGACCAGCTTTAGCCTGGTTGTGATGAGCCATGAAGATAGGCAAGGATACAGTAATTGCCCATTTGAGGTCGCCGGGGTGGCGGATTGTGTTCAGATCCAAAATTCTATTGATTTCGCGGCCTCGCATCTCAACGCTTTGGCCAAGTTTTTATTGGCAATTCCAGTGAATAATTTTACCAGTTTAGTTGCTCTGTCTTTATTGGTGATTTTTACAATATTTACTTTTTTTAATAAATATTTTGGTCTTTTCAAATTAAGACCGGTATTGACGCGAAATCGCTTATATGAACCTCTTGTTTCACTAAACAAGACCTTGTTTACGCGTTGGTTTGCGCTTCACGAAAATAGTCCGAGCTTCACGGGAAGACGCTGGCAATAGATCGTTTGTCGAATGATTTTGTTGCTTGGCGTCTATAGACCCTCTAATCAGGGATTTTTTGTAATTAAATTAATATTATTTATGGAAATACTCGTAGGAACATCATTGATAGCGGCGTTCGTGGCCGGAGTCGCCGCCCTTTTTGCTCCGTGTTGCATAACGGTCCTACTCCCGTCTTATCTGGGTAATATCTTCAAGGAGAAATACAAAATCTTCTTTATGACATTTATATTTTTTTTGGGAGTTTTGACGGTTTTTCTGCCAATCGGATTGGGGGCTTCTTTCCTGGCTCAACTATTCAGCCGATACCACAACGTAATCTTTACCGTTGGCGGGATTTTCCTAATGGTGCTTGGGGTAACAATGCTTTTGGGCAAGAAGTTTGCTACCCCGACCTCCGTTCGGGACGGAATAAAGCGGCACGTTTCCTCGATTTACGTTTTGGGAATTTTCTCGGCTATCGCGACCACTTGTTGCGCTCCAGTATTGGCCGGCGTGATTACGCTTTCGGTCGCCAGTGGCACAATCGTGTGGGGCGCTCTTTACACCTTGGCCTATGTCGTGGGTATGACATTGCCATTGTTCATTATCGCGGCCTTCCTTGATAAGGCGAATCTGACTGAACGATTCACCAACGCCAAGAAAACCGTTGCCATGAGAATTGGCGGTTTCAGCTGGCAGATTACAGTTTCGGAGCTGATCTCCGGATTGATATTTCTCCTGATGGGCGGTTATATAACTTACTTGGCTTTCAGCAATAAGTTATTTACCCATTCAAGCTATCAGTTGGAAATGAACTTGTGGAACGCAAAGTTTCTGCAGGCGATTAACGGCTTCGTAACTTTAGTCCCCGAATACATCTGGGCATTGCTATTCATTGGGATAGTCTCGTATGTATCGTATGTATTCGTTAAACAGTATAAAAAACAATAAAAAATAAAACATGAATAATAACAATAAAAAATCGACGATAATCACAATCTCCGTCATTTTGGCTGCGGTGTTAGCTTTAGGATATTCCTTGTATAAGAGCTCTCCGCAAAATCAAAATCCAAATACGGCCGGCATTGATCATCATGCCGGATTAAGCATGACTGTAAACAGTGATGCCTTAAATGCCCTTGTCGGAAAATCTATGCCCGACATTCAACTGTCAGATAAAGACGGAAAAGTATATACCGCCGCCGACTTCAAGGGAAAGAGTACGATTTTATTCTTTAACGAGGGTTTGATGTGCTATCCGGCTTGCTGGAATCAAATCGCCTCATTTGGCAGTGATGAAAGGTTTAACAGTGATCAAATTCAGGCGATATCAATTGTAGTTGATCCTGCAAAAGACTGGGAAAGAGCGATATCTCAAATGCCCCAGCTGGCCAAAGCGACGACCATGTTTGATTCCGGTGCCAACGCTTCGCGGGAGCTCGGTCTATTGACCTTGGCTTCCTCAATGCACAGAGGATCCCTGCCCGGCCATACATATATTGTTCTCGACAAAGACGCGGTCGTCAGATACGTATTGGATGACCCGAATATGGCCATAGCCAACGATATGCTTTTCAGTAAAATCGGAGAACTAAAATAACAGAATAACACCATGAATAAACAACCGACGATGGAAGAGCTTATTGAAAAAGTAAACAAACTTAAAACGACTGGCGAACTTGATCTTTCAATGGAGGAAGATTTAAGCATCGCCATCATGAATCTGATCAGTTTAGAAGAGCACTTTTACTTCACCGCCGAGAAAACCAAAAACGACGGCTACTTTGATTTACTAAACCAAACAAGAGAAATCAGAAAACAACTCTTGGCAAAAATGATTGATAGGCATGAGGGCGAGACGTGGTGCATTGCCAAGCATTTATTGGCCGCGACGATGCGGATAATGGAAGTCGGGACTAAACTTCAATCATCCGGCAAAAAAGAAGAATCACGGGACATGTTCAAGAAAGCTTATGAAATTTATTCACTTTTTTGGGCCCTGCGATTAAAATTAATCGACGTGGCTGGTATCAAAAAGATTAAAGGCAATCAATTAAATGTTCACGATAAATCCGGTTCTGATAAGCCGATGACCAAAGAGGAGTTACTAAGTAAGTTAGTTGATTGTTGCAAGGAATAACAAAGCAATAAAATAAAAATATGGAAAACGAGACAAAAAACAACTGCATGCTTCCTGCCAGCATTATCATTGCCGGAGTCCTGATTGCCGTATCCATAGTTTATAGTGATAAAAATCTTAGTTCGCGAAATAACCTAAAACAAGTTTCAGCGGCCGAAGAAGCTGTCTTACCATCAAAGGGAGTGATTTTACCTGTTGTCTGGGGTAATTTAGGCGCTCAACTTGTTAGCAGTGGTACCATCGATGCTGTCAAATTAAAAGCGATATACGAACAACGGGGAATTTTTAGTGATGAGTATGAAAATCTTCTTTCCGGCAATAGTGCCAGTCAACTAAAAATGACGAGTAGCAACTCTGGTTATCTACTTAATTTATTTTGGGCACTTGGTTTGGCCAATAAAAATGCCATTTTAGATTCCGGAGAGATGATGGACAAAGCTTATGGCGGAGCCGGAAACTTTGCCTCAACAGGCGGTTGGACCATTGTCCAAGGTCAGCCAATGAATCATTACAGCAAACACAACCTCCTTAATCTGACCACTGAACAACAAGCATTGGTCGATAAGGTGTCACGCGGTATTTATCGACCGTGTTGTGGTAATTCAACCCATTTCCCTGATTGTAATCATGGTATGGCCATGCTGGGACTCCTGGAACTCATGGCATCGCAAGGAGTCAGTGAGCAAGATATGTGGAAAACCGCTTTATCGGTTAATTCATATTGGTTTCCGGATACGTATATGACCATTGCAACCTATATGAAAAGCAAGGGTGTTGAGTGGAAAAATGTAAATCCGCAAGAAATACTTGGAGCCGGTTATTCTAGCGGGCAAGGTTATGCAAAAATTGCGTCACAGGTTGTTGCGCCAAGCAGTTCGCAGAGCGGAGGCGGATGCGGAGTTGACACGGGGGCGCCGGTTTCTGCTCCGGCTCCAAAACAACAAAGTGGGTGCGGGATATAATAATTAATTAAAAAATATATGCACAATCATAACAATAGTGAACATAAAGGAATGATATGGATAATGATTCCATGTCTCCTTCTGATAATAGTTGTATTTTGGGGTGGAGGAAAATTAATTTCATCCAAATATCTTTGGTTAGTTATGCTTGGTGCTTGCGTGGTTCCTCACATTTGGATGATGTTGAGGGGACATGGTGAGCACGAGGACACCAATACGGAAGATAAAACAGAAACAAAAAATGAAAATAATAAACCCAAACACGGGAGCTGTTGCCACTAAGTCAATTTTATGTGGAATACTTGCGAGCATGATTCTGTTGGTAATTTATTTTACCGTGCTTTCTTTGGTCTCCGGCTGGAGTTTTGCGCAAAATCAGTTCGTGACCTACTGGTATTTTATTGTTAGTTTAGTGGTGGGCTTTGGAATTCAAATTGCGTTGTATCAGTACATTAAAGGTTTGGTGCATAGTGGACAGGGTATAGGTAAAGTGGTCGGCGTATCCGGCACTGCTTCCACCGCAAGCATGGTTTCCTGTTGCGTGCACTATTTGGTGAATTTGGTGCCAATTTTAGGAATGACAGGACTCGTGACATTTGTCGCGCAGTATCAAGTTAAGTTGTTTTGGGTGAGTATTTTCTTCAACATCATCGCCATCGGATACATGGTAAACAAACTTATTAAATTTAAAAAACAGATATGAACGCAAAAAAAACATTATTGCTAGTGGCGGTTATTGTCACAGGAGTCTCTTTCTTGCTCATTTTTGCTAATAATAATATAAATCATCCTGTTCCAGATAATTCTGTAAAAACACAGAATTCTATAGTTCAAAAATGGGAAACAAAAATTGATGCGCAAGAAGGGGTAACTATTAAAATTACTCCCTTGGAACTTTCACCAGAGGTCGTACGGTGGAAATTTGATATCGTCATGGATACCTATTCGGTTGAATTAAATCAGGACATGATAAAATCAAGTGTTCTCGTTGATGATCAAGGAAAAGAATACAAACCGCTTGGTTGGGAAGGACCGACGGGCGGTCATCATAGAGAAGGCGTACTTACGTTTAATCGAATAACACCAACTCCAAAATCTGTCGAATTAAAAATTTTCGACATCGCTGATGTTGTCAGAGGCTTTGATTGGCAGTTATAAATGTGATAAACTGTATGTCTAATGCAAAAAACATACACCTTTCACGTTGATGGAATGCACTGCCAGAGTTGTGTACTGATGACTGAAAGTGAACTTAAAAAAGTCCTCGGGATTAGCTACGTAAAAGCTTCGCTTAATCATCTTAATGTTGAAGTGACGGGGGATTTTGGGGACAAAGAACCGAAACACATTGCGCGAGATTTGAGTGAAATATTAAAACCGCATGGCTATACTGTCTCGGTAGAAAAAAACTGGCCTGCCCGCCGAAGCTTTAGCGAAGGCGGGTCCGACTTCAAAATCGCCATTCCAATCGCCTTAGCTTTTGTTGTTTTATTTATTGTTTTACAAAAAGTCGGTTTGGTTAATTTAGTTAACACAGGCGGTGTTTCGTACGGGACGGCATTTGCAATTGGAATAATTGCTTCTCTCTCTACTTGCATGGCTGTTGTGGGCGGATTGCTCCTTTCGATGTCGGCCACATTTGCCAGAGAAGGCGACAAGGTAAAACCACAACTTCTTTTTCATGTCGGCCGAGTTGTGTCGTTTTTTGTGCTGGGCGGGGTGATTGGGGCCATTGGTTCGGCTTTTACTCTTAACGTCGGAGCTACTTTCGCATTAAGTTTGGTTATTGGTCTAGTGATGCTCATTTTGGGCATCAACCTGCTTGATACTTTTCATTGGGCTAAACGGCTTCAACCGTCAATGCCGAGGTTTTTTTCAAGGCACGCTTTGGGTATTTCCAAGTTCAACCACACTCTAACACCATTATTTGTCGGTATCGCCACTTTCTTTTTACCTTGTGGTTTTACTCAATCGATGCAACTTTATACGCTCACGACAGGGAATTTTTTGGAAGGTGGTTTAGTAATGCTTGTGTTTGCTCTGGGAACTCTGCCCGTTCTGGCGCTTATCAGTTTCAGTTCGTTTAGTGTTCAAAACAGATCAAAAGCTGGAGTCTTTTTTAAGACGGCCGGGCTGATTGTGATTATGTTTGCCTTGTTTAACTTAATAAACAGTTTAGTCGTGATTGGTTTGATACCGCCTATTTTTAATTTCTAGTATAATCAAATCTATGAAACTAACCGTCATATCAATTCTTGTTGGCGTAGTTCTCATTGGCGGAGCGATTCTGTTCACTCGTGGAAATATTAATACCAATGTCGGTGTCGATAATGTTAGTGTCGTGAACGGAAAACAAATTATCGGAATCCGGGCCAAGGGCGGTTACCAACCCCGAAAGAGCGTGGCTCAAGCCGGTTTGCCCACTGTTTTGAGATTTGACACAAATGGTACCTTCGATTGTTCATCGTCGGTGCGGATTCCAAGTTTAGGAATAAGTAAAATTTTACCCCAATCGGGCGAAACGGATATTGATTTAGGCCTACTCCAAGTCGGTACGCTCCAAGGGATGTGCGGCATGGGCATGTACCGATTCGAGCTTGAATTTAAAAGCTAACTCGCTCAACTCATTTAATTTTTCTCGCTGGTCCTCGGCTTCGTCTCATCCTTTAGCTCAATCAGTTCGTGCAGATTGTGAGAAATACTAATTACTTCACTCTTTTTTATAGCGACCGACACCCTAACCCCCAGCGAGAAGTCGCGGAACCATTTCGGGCTATTC
>JBBTRD010000013.1:0-42269 GCA_038065335.1 Patescibacteria group bacterium
GCATGGCCCGACAGGAGTGGCTTCGGGCGGTCAGAGAAATGAGAGATAATTTCTAGAAATGCTCCAAGAGGAAGCCGTGAGAAAAGTGTCAAGGCCGAGCGATTATTCATAGCCTTTCAATTTTCCGAGTTTGTGATGGCCGCGGATTTTGTCGAGGGCTTTGGCTTCGATTTGACGAATGCGTTCTCGAGTCACGATGAAAACCTTGCCGACTTCTTCGAGAGTATGGGTGACGCCGTCAGTCAGACCGAAACGCATATCCAGAATTTTCTGTTCTCGTGGCGTCAGGTCGCCGATAATTTCATTGATGTAGCCTTTTAATATTTTGCGGGCGGCGGAGGTGGACGGTGAAATTGTGTCGTCATCGGGAATGAAATTCTCGAGCGAACTGTCGCTATCGCCGTCATTGCCGTCGCCGACCGGCGCTTCGAGCGAAATAGTCTCTTGCGAGATTTTCATGATGTGTCGAATTTTATCAATTTCCACACCCATTTCCGACGCCACCTCTTCGGGCATCGGTTCCCGGCCTAAATCCTGAACCAATCGCCGGACGACTTGCTGGTATTTGTTAATGGTTTCCACCATATGCACCGGAATCCGAATCGTCCGACCTTGGTCAGCCAAAGCCCGTGTAATGGCCTGACGAATCCACCATGTCGCATAAGTCGAAAATTTAAATCCGCGCGTGAAATCAAATTTTTCAACCGCTTTAAATAAACCGATATTCCCCTCTTGAATTAAGTCGAGCAACGAAAGATTGGCCGAGCGACCGACATATTTCTTGGCAATCGAAACCACGAGACGCAAATTCGAAAGCGCCAATTTCTGGCGAGCGGATTCGTCGCCCTTTAAAATTCGTTTGGCCAACTCGACTTCTTCTTCGCCGTTCAGTAACGGATACTGGCCAATCTCTTTGAGATACATCTGGACCGAATCGGAGGTCGATTCGCCAAACTCATCTTGAATCTTTTTCTTCTCGTCGTATTCTTTATTCTTGCCGTCCTCGAAAACGCGGCCCGATTCGATGATATTAATATTTGAAGCTTCTAAACGTTCGTAGAGCGCTTCGAGGCCGCCAATATCTTGCTCGATATTGGGAAAAGCGTTCAACACTTCAACTTGGGTGATAAAACCCCGATGCCGGCCTTTTTCGATAATAGCCGCGATGGCGCTTTCGCTAATTGTATTTTTATTCTTCTTGGGAGTGCTCCGAGAAATTGATTTTTTGGGTCGAATGGATTTAGATGCCGGTTTCTTTGATCGGACTGGATTGGTTTTCGGTTTCTTTTTTAATTTCTTGAATGATTTCTTTATTTTTTTCTTTTGGGCCATATGAATGGTGGGTAAGGATTAATTGTCGAGCAAGTTCGTTAAACTCGCCGGCGAGCTGGGTTAACCGATTTTGATCTTTGTTGGCTTCGGCTTCTTTCACGTCAAACTGCAGATTTGTAAGCCGAGCGTTGATTGAGCGACGTCGAGCGGTATTGATGACATTATGAAACTCTATTTTTAACGTCTCGTCATCAAATCCCTGCCATAATTCTTGGGAACGAAGATGGGCGAATTCGAGTTGAAGGGCTTCCTCGCCCGTGAAACGGGTCACAAACGTTTTAAACTCGAACGGCTCAAACTCCATAACCCGACGAATAATATTCATAATCCGATCGTCAACCAGATGATCCTCGATGGTCATGATCTCATCGCGCAAAAGCGTTGGCGCTTTCAAAACGAGAGAAAGGATCATTTCGTTAATAACATCGGGCGCCTCGCGCGGTGCTATTACCGACTGTGTTACGGATGTTTCCGAAGTTGTGTCTTCCCGCGTATAAACATCAAGGTCGTCTTTGAATGTCGCGATATCAGCGCTGATGGCTGATTCGGGCACACGCAACAATGAAGACAACTGGCTGACCCAATGAGCTCGTTCAACATTCCCCGCTAAACGTTTTATAAACGGCGCGACGGCGGAAATTATCTGCTTCTTGCTTTCGGCTGACGTCGGATTGTAAGAAGAACGGGCGCGATCGAAATAATAATCGATGACGGGCTTAGCCTTCTCAACAACTTGGAACCAGCTTGTCCCGAGCGAAGTCGAGGGATATTTTTTTATGTAATCGGCCGGATCTTTGCACTCGAGGTCTTTAATCTCGAGAATACTGATATTAAATTGTTGCGCTAACGCTAAACCGATACCACGTCGAGTGGCTATGGCTCCGGCTTGGTCCGTATCAAAACAAAACCCCAAGTTTTTTGTATAACGCTGCAAAAGCCGTAAATGGGTAGGCGTAAGAGCGGTGCCGGATGAGGCGACGACATTGCGTACGCCAGCCTGGAATGACATGAGAGCGTCCATATTGCCCTCAACCAGGATACATCGGTCCGATTTCTTAATATCTAGTTTGGCCTTGGAAAGGCCGTATAGAACCCGACTTTTGTCATAGATCAGCGTCTGGGGAGTGTTTATGTATTTTGCCACCCCTGTGCCGACATTGTCAATAGCCTTTTGGGCATATCTTTTTGAGATTTGTCCCTGCGACTCAATGTTCAAGTCAACATCGGCAGCGGGACGGTCAAAGACTCTGGCCGTGAATCCAACAACCTGCCCCGAGACTTCAAAAATAGGGAACATAATCCGACTTCGGAAACGATCATAAATCCCTCCCCGGTTGTAAGTTGTAGGTTGTTGGTTGTCAGTTTGCCGTTTAATAGCCAGCCCCGCGTCAACAATCTCTTTTTCTTGATAGCCCCGCGTTTGAAGATAGTTCGAAAGCGACTCCCAATCATTCGGCGCCCAACCCAATCTAAATTCAGTAATGGTGACATCGGTCAATCCACGGTCACGCAAATACGCCAGCGCTTCTTTGCCTGACGATGATTGAAATTGTTTTTCAAAAAACTTTGTCGCTAGCTCGCAGATTTCAAACAGTTTTTGTTTGGCATCAACACTCTCTCCGGGTTGAACTTGAAATTGAGCTAACTCTATCCCCGCTTTTGCCGCCAGAATTTTTAAAGCTTCCCGAAATTCCACCCCTTCAATTTCTTTCACAAATTCAAACATATCGCCCCCTTTTTGGCAGCCAAAACAATGCCAAATCTGACGCTCCGGCGAAACAAAAAACGAGGGCGTCTTTTCGTTATGAAACGGGCACCGACCCTTGTAATTAATACCGGCTTTCTGGAGTTTCATATACCCGCTCAACACTTCCACCACGTCAAGCCGGTCTTTAATTTTAGCCACATTATCCTCGGCCATATTTCTTGTACTTTAACTCTCTAAAGATACACCGTTTTGATAATTTTAAAAAATTGACTTAAATTAAGCATTGCTGTATAGTAAAGACCGTACTTTGGAAAAAACTAGAAAATGGGAGGCCGGCATGGCCATAGACCGAAGGAGCAAGAGAAGTAACACCGCCAGAAAGCTCTCGCGCGCGAAAATCCAGGAGTACCTTGACGCTGCCATTATTAGGAGAGGACGTGAGGCTAACGCTATCGCCGTCCAAAGAGGACTCGAGGCCGAGGAACTCGTCGAGGAAGCGATTCTGCTTCTAAAGTCTCAAGGTCGCGTACAGTGGTACCACCGTTGTGAACGCTGGGGCGAATTGGATTTGGCCGGTATGGATTACCTGATTATGTTCACCGGCTCCATCGCGATTTTTTCTTTGCAAGCCAAGGCTTCCGAAGTAGGAAAGAGAGTCCACATCGCTCAATACGGTGATCGCACTCCCTGTGTAGTCATGTATCCAGACGATACCGTCGAAATCATGGCCGACAAGATTCTGATGACCGTGTTCCCACGGTTTTACGACGAGGGGGGAAGTTACGACGAAGAAGAATATCAGCGTTTCGACCCGCTTGATGTCCCTCCTCCAGAAGGGACGGCGCCTGAAATAATCGAAGACGATGGACAAACGAAACGGTTTAGGTCACCAAGCCTAGACATTATAGGCGAAGCAATAAGAAAGGGGCTTGCCGTCAACGAGTGACCCATCAAGCCAGAACCACACAAGGCCCCGCCATGGCGGGGCCTCTTTAAATTTAAAAAAAACGATTCCAAATTTTGGCGGAGGCGGCTGGATTCGAACCAGCGGTACCTTGCGATACACTTGCTTTCCAAGCAAGCGCACTAGACCACTATGCGACGCCTCCTTATTTAATTTTTATTTCACTACTACCATTTTCTTTATTTTTTGATTCCCAGTATTTATTTTCGAGCCACTCATAAACATCCATACTCGGGTCACGAACGCCGATTTCGGGGAACAGTTCTACTCCTTTTTCTTCGGCTTCACCAACAATAAGATGAGTCGTTGCTTCGGAGGGATATTTAATATGATTGACAATCGCAAAGATACACTCTTTGGCCAAGTCTTCCCCTATTTTTGGGACACTCCATTTATGAAGAATTCGAGTGGCAACTTCCCAATCCTTAAGCTCGGCCAACGGTTCTTGGCCGAAAATAATTTTATAAGCCTTAATTAGGGTTTGATTCAAAATATTTTTTGATTAAATTATTGAATTGCTCTCCCCGATCGTATTCGTTTTTAAATTTTTCAAAACTCTTGGAAGCCGGGGAAAATAGTATCACGGATTGAGGATACTGACCAGCTTGCCCTGAACTCTGTTGAAGGGCTTTTTTGAAAGCCACTTCAACGCATTCTTGAAGCGAATCATAGATCGGGCAACTGGCCGCAAAATCACCGAGGGCTAGTCGTATTTTTTCAGTCGCACTACCGGCCAGAAAAACAAGATTACTTGACTGAATAAATTGGGGAATAATTTTTCCTAATTCTACAAAATCTAAATCCCGGTCTGTTCCGCCAGTGATGAGCACTGTCTCTAAACCGCCAAATCGCTTGAGGGCTTGAATAGCGCCTTCGGGCGAAGTGGCCGCAGTGTCGTTCACGACCGTAAGCGTATCGGTTTTTAGAATTATCTCTTGACGGAAAGGGATTTCGGGCAAACTATTAATCCGAAACTGAATGTCGGCCCAGGAACATCCGGCCAGATGAGCTGAAAGAGCCGCCGCCAAAAGATTAGAGATATTGTGTTCACCGCGCATCAAAACAGAATCACTTAACATCAACGCTTTTTCTTTTAGACCCGCCTTTCGAAAATATACAGTTTTATCGCTTGACCAGACTCCATTAAGACCGACGGGCAAAATCTGACCAGAGAAATACCAAACCTTGGCCAATGGTTTTTGGGTTAATAAAAATTGGGTCCATTTGTTGTCATAATTCAGAATAAGATTATTGTCCGATGTCTGATATTTAAAAATATTTGCTTTTATTCGAGCGTATTCCTCTATAGTTTGATGACGATTAAGATGGTCTTGAAAAATATTAGTGATTACGGCTATTGCTGGGCCAGATATCGGCGTGCGGTCGAACAACTCTAAATGAAATGAGGAAATTTCGGCTACGGCCATTTCTAACCCGCCGGCCCGATCGAGAACTTTTAAAAATGGGTGAGTCAGCGAATTTCCGGCAATTGATGATTTAAATTTCGGTTTAAGAAAATGTTCCACCCAAGTTGTTATGGTCGTCTTGCCTCGCGTTCCCGTGACCGCAATAATCGGCTTGTCCCGAGTTCCACCGAGAGACTTTTTAAACTCCTGAAAAAATATCGTCGCCTCATTGGCCACTTCTTTGCCCAGTTTAAACGCGTATTGAATAAATTCATTCCGAATTGAAACATCGGGATTGATGACGATAATATCGTTTTCTTCGATATCTCGCATGGAATGACCGCCCAGACGCAATTCAACGTGGCCCTCGATTTTCCCCAACGAATCAGAGAGCTGTTCTTGAGTTTTTAAATCAGTTACCGTCACCCGCGCGCCCTGACGCAAAAGCCAATTCGTCGTCGCTAAACCGCCGCCCAGAATACCAAAACCGAACACGAGCACTTTTTTATCTTCAAAAATCATTTTTTAGAAATATTATGATATATCAAAGAATCATAATAAAACCTTAGACCGACATATTGCGAAGGATTTTGATTCTTTCTTCCAGAGGCGGATGGGTCATAAATAAACGAGTAAACCAACTGGCCCCTTCTTTGCCCTTAAACGGGTTGGAGATAAAGAGATGAGCGGTTGAGTTTGAGGCCATCTTCATAGGTTGTTGGTCTTCGGCGATACGTTCAAGGGCGTTAGCCAGACCTTCGGGATAACGCGTCAAAAGAGCGCCGGAAGCATCGGCCAAAAATTCGCGTTTACGCGAAACGGCCAGCTGGATCATGGTCGCGGCAATTGGCGCCAGAATTGCGGCCACGAGAGCCACGGCCATGACCAGTGCCCCGCCGTTGCCTTCTCTGTCCCGATCCCGGCCGCCGAAAAAACTAATCCGAATAAAAAAATTAGCGAGAATGGAAATCAGTCCCGCCAACACCACCGTTACTGAAGAAACAAGAATGTCGTTATTGCCAACGTGTGAAAGTTCGTGCGCCAAAACGCCTTCCAGTTCGATTTTATCTAATCGATCAAGAGCGCCTTGAGTAACAGCAATGGCCGAATGTTCTTTATTGCGTCCCGTCGCAAACGCATTGATTTGCCTATCTGGAATTAAGTAAATCCGAGGCATCGGCAAACCGGCCGTGATGCAAAGGTTTTCAATAATTCGATATATTTCTTCGTGACCCGTTCGCGCAATCGGTCGAGCGTGAGACATCGCCAGCGCAATTGAGTCCGATTTCCAATAAGCCATAAAGTTCATCCCTACCGAAAGCGCCACGGCAATATATAAAATATCCGGTGAACCATAGGCCTGACTAAACAAAAACCCTACCGCGATAATCAACACGAAAAACACGGTCATCAATAACCACGTCTTCCGAATATTAGTATCATGTTGAGTATAAAGGGTGGCCATACTTAAACTGGGAACCTGCTCTTTTGCCCAGACCCGGGGAACCAGTTCCGTCGGTTCCCCCGCTACGCGGGTCCCCCTCCGCTACTGGGCCAAAGAGCAGGTTCCCAGTTACGTTTAAAATTTAACCTCCGGTAATTTTGCCTCTTCGGCAGAGCCCAGTTGGAAGAGTTCTTCTTTACTAAATCCGAGGGAGGAAGCAATCAGGTTGGTGGGAAAGACTTCCAACTTGGTGTTAAAGTCCATCACGTTAGTATTGTAGAAACGACGAGAGGCTTGAATCTTGTCTTCGGTGTCGGTCAGTTCATCCTGTAATTTCATGAAGTTTTCGTTGGCCTTGAGAGTGGGATAGGCTTCCGAGAGAGCGAAGAGTTTGCCAAGCGCGCCAGAAAGCGTGTTTTCGGCTTGGCCTTTTTGGGCCAGACTGCCAGCCGCAACGGCTTCGGTGCGCGCTTTGGTCACAGCTTCGAGCACACCGGCTTCGTGCGCGACATAGCCTTTGACGGTCTCCACAAGATTAGGAATCAAATCGTGCCGACGCCGAAGTTGGACGTTAATATCCGACCACGCTTCTTTAACCCGATTCCGCGCCCGCACTAAACCGTTAAACGCACCGACAACCCAAAGCACCACGACCACCACAATCGCCAAAATGATATATGTAGCCATATATTTAAAAATTATTTAGTTAAGCTAATAATACAATAACCGAGACTAGTAATCCATACCACCCACAGGAGAGGCCGTTTCTTTTTTATCTTCCACAACATCAGTCACAACCGCCTCGGTCGTGAGAATCATGGAAGCGACGGAGACGGCGTTAAGAAGGGCCGTTTTCACTACTTTCAGCGGATCAATAATGCCTGCCTTAACCATTTCGACATATTCACTGGTCGAAGCGTCAAAGCCTTGGCCGACGGGTAGACCATAGACATGCCGAACAACATCATTGGAATCTTTGCCCGCGTTCTCGGCGATGGCCCGGAGCGGACGTTCCAGAATTGTTTTAATAAGCATGACGCCTTTAGCTTCGTCGCCAACTTCCGGCATCTTGCCCATCGTTTTGATGGTTAATTCTTTGGAAGCTTCAAATAAAGCCACCCCGCCACCAGCGACGATACCTTCTTCCAGAGCCGCTCGCGTAGCGTTCACGGCATCCTCAATCCGGAATTTTTTTTCTTTCAATTCTGTTTCGGTCAAGGCGCCGACCTTAATGACTGCCACGCCACTGGTTAATTTGGCCAGCCGTTCCGCAAGTTTTTCTTTATCAAATCCCGAAGTCGAGGCTGTAATTTGATTTTTGAGTTGGGCGATCCGTTTATCGATGTCGGTTTTTTTACCTTTCCCGCCGACGATAGTGGTTTTTTCTTTGGTCGCCACAACCCGACGGGCCTGACCCAACATCTCTAACTCAACCGCCTCAAGTTTCATCCCTTTTTCTTCGCTGATAACTTGCCCGCCTGTGATAATGGCAATATCTTCGAGCATTTCTTTTTTTCTATCACCAAAGCCCGGAGATTTAATCGCTAACGTTGAAAATGTGCCTCGCAACTTATTCAAGACAAGTGTCGTGAGGGCTTCTCCGTCAATGTCTTCAGCAATAATTACAAGTTGACGCTTGCCGGCTTTGGAAATCTTTTCAAGCAGGGGCACAATATCTTGGATCGAAGAAATCTTACGATCAGTGAGTAAAATATGTGAATCGTCGTACGAAGCGTCCATCCGTTCAGTATTGGTCGCCATATAGGCCGAAACGTAACCCCGCTCGATTTGCATCCCCTCCACAAACTCGGTCGCCATTTCCGTGGATTGCGATTCTTCCACCGTGACAACGCCGTCCTTGCCGACTTTATTAAATACTTCGGCAATCAAATCTCCCGTCTCGGCATCGTTCGCGGCAATCGAAGCCACCTCTTTGAGGTTGATTTTGGTTACTTTCTGGGCCCGTTTTTCTAAAAATCCGACTACCCAGTTAACGGCTTTATCCATCCCTCTTTTAAGAACCAACGGATTAGCACCGGCGTTGACGGCCGAAAATCCTTCCGCGACAATTGCTTGCGCCAAAACGGTCGCGGTGGTCGTCCCATCACCAGCCACGTCGTTAGTTTTCGAAGCCACTTCTCTGATTAAATTCGCGCCAATATTTTCAAATTTATCTTTTAGTTCAATTTCTTTAGCCACCGTGACACCATCTTTAGTAATTACTGGCGAACCATACCCCTTATCCAAAATGACATTGCGCCCCTTGGGCCCGAGCGTTACCTTAACCGCGTTAGCAATCTTGTCCACGCCTCGCTTCAACGATTCTCGCGCTTCCTGTTTGTATAATATCTGTTTTGCCATTGTTTAGTTATTAGCCATTAGTGGGTAGCCATTAGAAAAACACTAATTCCTAATGGCTAAGTTCTAGTGGCTAGTCTTTGATCGCGATTATGTCCTCACCTTTTACAACGATAAATTCTTTGTCCCCGTCTTTTATTTTATGTTCCGAATATTTGCGATAAAAAACCACGTCGCCCTTTTTGACTTCCAACGGAACTCGTTTGCCGTTTTCTAACTTTCCGGCGCCAACTGCAACAACCTTGCCAATTTCAGAACGCTCTTTTTCAACCGTATCCGGCAAAATAATACCACTTTTCTTTTTTTCTTCCTTCAGTGATTCGAGAACTACATTATCGCTTAATGGTTTTATCATATAATTTAGCGGTTATCTTTATTGATTGCTAATTTTAGTCGTAACAAAGAATCTTGTCAAGATACCGCCATAATGATATAACATCCCCGAGGAGGTCAGGACATGAGTCAGCGCAATCACATAGACGGGTACGTGTCCCTTGAGCAACGTATCCCTACCGCAAATGAGGTACTCGCCAAAATCTGTGGAAATCGAGTGGGCCACACTACAATCGATATTCTAGAACTCAACCAGAGAACCTGCATCTGGCTCGAAAGAGCGGCATATGCCGCTTGGGCCACTTTGAACCTTCTCTATGAGTACTGCCCCGAAAGGAATCGGACCTTGCTCGCCGAAACTGCTGATGAACTACACGCGGTTATCAGGGGCGGGAGGGAAAACTATCCGAGACTTGTTGGTCCAGAGGCAAACCTGGCGGAACTCAAGAGTCACATTGAAAATCTCCAACAAGCGGTTGCCCACGGCGGAAACATCCTAAACAACTCCGTTCCGCTTTGGCTCCCCGAGGAGATGTTGAAGCCGGCTCTCGATGTGCGTGATCTCTGCGACGAAGCCATTCGTCAACCCACCACATTTTGAGCAACCACGACCCCCTGGGCCAGCCCTGAACGGCTGGCCCACTATTTTTTTAGTCCTGAATCGGATTCAATATTCGTCGAAACGCCAAGATGACGAGTGGTGCTATTGTAGTGGTCAAGAATGATTCGTTCAAATGAATGGGGATGAAATTCGAGTTCAGTGTTTGTGTAAACGACTCGGCCACCCGAAGCATGAGTGGTGGGGTTATTGGTAATTCTTTTTTGTTGATACTGACGGGCCCAATTTTCAAGTGAGTCGCCGATTCTTCCTTGACCAATAAATTCAACTACTCGCGCCACACCTTTCAAAAATACGCTTGGCCGAACCGCCCGTCGAATCGTCTGTTGATGAGGCGTAAAATTATATACATATTTATTTATCCATAAATTTTCGACGAAGAACTTTCCTACTAAAGTCGAGTTAATCGCCATTGGCACCAGACGAGCATAAGTTTGGGCGTTGTACAGACTCTCGTGTTTTATCCTCAATGCATCAGTTGTGAGATAGTGATTAAAACAAAACTTATCCGGCGCAATGGTTTCATATCGCGTTCGTCGCGCGCCAATCAACAACGCCATCCCCGATAAAAACAACCGCGCCAGATACAATCGGCTGGGCTTAACCAAAACCAAAATATCAAAATCGCTTTCCGAACTAGCCGTACCCAACGCCAACGAACCCGACACAAACATCCCTCGAATCCACGGCGCCATTTGAAGCCAGTAGGCTCGCCGCAAACAAAGTCGCCATTTTTGGGCCGAAATTTTTTCTCGCGCCAGACGCAAAGCCGACAATCCGCTCCGGCCCCGCAAATAATAAAATCCATTTTCTTCTTGAATTTGGTTCCGCTCGAGTAATCCTTCAACCGCTTCATATATATCTTTGAGCGTAATGGCTTCAACCACTTCAATATTCGGTTTGAGTCGTTGCGGGTTTACCAGATACCGATACAACTCAAAAGCGCTCAAGGGATAATCAAGCCCGTCATAGTACGCCAGTGTCGCCAATATCGCGTCAGAAATTTGCACAACTGTATAGTAATTATTTGATCCACAACAAGCAAGTACCCCATAAATTATTATCGTTATTTTATGTTCATACAAAACAAAAATAATACATTTATATTTTAATACGATCGTATTATTTCATAAAGACCTTGAGTTTGAAATTGAGTAAAAACTAAAGTTAGGGTATAATATTGTCCTACCAAATGCTCGCTAACCAGCTCCGACAACTTATCGCCAAAACACCGGATGCGCCGGGGATTTATTGTTTTCAGAACGAACATAAAAAAGATATCTACATTGGTAAAGCGTCTTCGATCAAGAAGCGATTAGTTTCATATACAAAGACGACCGACCCACGGATTCAGAAGATGATTGCCGTGGCCGAACGCTTGACCCACATTAAAACCAACTCGGACATTGAAGCCTTGATATTGGAATCTCAACTTATTAAACAACATCGTCCCCAGTTCAATATCATGCTCCGCGATGACAAACAGTATTTCTTCGTGGGTTTTACCGATACAGAATTTCCAAGACTCTTTTTAACACATCAACCCGAGTTGGCTGGCGACCTGCTCTTTGGCCCAGTAGCGGAGGGGGACCCGCGAAGCAGGGGAACCGACGGGACTGGTTCCCCGGGTCTGGGCAAAAGAGCACGGTCGCCAGCCAACTACATTGGGCCATTTACAGATGGGGCTGCATTGAAAACAACTTTGAAATTTTTGCGTAATATTTTTCCTTATTGCACTTGTACCCAGAAGCACCACAATTTTTGTTTGAATTATCACTTAAACAAATGTATTGGTTTTTGTTGTATCAAAAACCCGGAATTACGGATTACGGATTACGGATTAAAAAAAGTGAAAAAACAATATAACCAAAACACAAATGCTATTAAAGATATTTTGAGTGGTCACCATTCTTCGGTGATTAAAGAACTGAAAAAAGAAATGACCGCGACCGGTAAAAAACATGACTTCGATAACGCAATCGAATTACGATCCAAGCTCGAGCGTCTGAAGCGAGTTTTCCACAATGCTCAAATTATTAAACATTCTGAAATCCTAAAATCATACAATTCTGGCCTGTCCGCGTTATTAAAAACGAAAAAACCAATTATTCATATTGAGGGTTATGACGTTTCCAATATTCAAGGCGCCCACGCCACTGGCGCGATGGTCACGTTCGTTAACGGCCTCCCCGACAAAAATTTCTACCGCAAATTTAATACCCAATACAACAAGCCTAAAAATAATAAAGATGATAAAAACAAACTATTGCTAAATTCTTACGATCGTAAGAATTTAGCAAACAGCGCGAATGACACCGCCATGCTTGCCCAAATCCTTGAACGTCGCTTTAGGCATCCTGAATGGCCGTTCCCTGATTTGATATTAGTGGATGGCGGCAAGGGCCAAGTCAGTTCCGCGCTCACCGTTCTTAAAGAAATGAATATCTCTATTCCCGTAATCGGCCTCTCTAAAAACAAAAAACACATGGGTCATCAACTAATAATCCCCGGGCGCAAACAACCCCTCTCGCTCACCAAACTTAGTATCACCGATAAAAACTTACTGCTAACCATTGGCGCCGAAGCTCACCGTTTCGCCATAAGCTATTATCGAAAGCTTCACCGGTTGAATCTTTCTACTCAAAATGATATCATTAAAAACACTGGAAATGCTTAGATTTATCATCAGAATTTTAGGAAATGCGGTGGCGTTATATGTGGCTTTCCTAATAGTCCCCGGGTTTTTGGTCTCGGGTTCATGGGAGCAGTATTTAATTGCGGGACTAATCTTAGCGCTTCTGAACATGCTTGTCCGACCCGTCCTCAAGGTTATTTCGTTTCCACTGATTCTTCTGACCCTTGGGCTGTTCACGTTTATCATTAATATATTGATGCTCTGGATACTCGATTACTTAGTATCGTTTGTCGCCATCGAGAGTCTTATCGCCCTTATCTGGACCACGATTATCGTAAGTATCGTCAATCTATTTTTTTCAATGATCGCTAAAACAGTTTGAATTATTAACTGAGTTAACTTTTGTCCATAGCGAGACGTCTCGCAGGCCCCGAGGCTTGGCGCTCGGCGAGGGGCCGAGAGTCGAGATGACGCCGAGCCGCAGGAGCGAGGCGATTATCGGTCGAGTCTTGGATGAAAGTTAGCTCAGTTAATACCAACCATGCAAAAACTAATTTACATTTTACCGTATGCGCAGATAGGTCTCGCTCTCTTGTTGGTCATCGGGATTTTGCTTCAGCAACGGGGTGCGGGTTTATCATCCACGTTCGGCGGATCTGGCGTCGGCTATAGCACCAAACGGGGCGCGGAAAAGGTTATTTTCCAAGCCACCATCATTATCGCCGTGCTATTTATAATCGCCTGCGTTCTCGCCGTCCGACTCGGCTAGTCACGAAGTAATTTTCAATTTTCAGTTTCCAATTTACAATAAATTTTCAATGATTCATTGATTAATTGATTCATTCACTCAAAATTGTAAATTGATAATTGTAAATTTTGCCCGCAAATGCAAAACGATCAACATCCTCTCGAAGATTTTTTTGGCCTGAAGCAGAGTTCCCCAACCGAGCTAAAACCCGAATCCCTTAATCACCCTTTGCGCCGACATTATGGCTGGTTGGATCAATTGCGCCTTCTACCGAAAGTGCTTTCAAAGCGTGAACGATATTGGATTCTAGTTTTTCTTTTAATTATCGTTGGTAGTATTGTTGTAATTCCATTCACGGCATATACTCATTTTACAAATCCAGTGGCAAATTATGGCGGTTCATTCAGCGAGGGCATTATTGGCCAGCCAAGACACATCAATCCACTTCTGGCTCAAACGAACGATCCCGACCGCGATCTGGCGAGTCTGATTTATTCAGGCCTACTTAAGCATAACGAAGCCAGTAAACTTGTCCCCGACCTCGCTAAGTCGTATGAGATTTCGAGTGACGGACTGAATTATACAATTTATCTCAAAGAAAATATTCACTGGCATGACGGCCAACCACTTACCGCTGACGATGTTCTTTACACTATTCAAACCGCCCAGAACGCTGACTACGGCAGTCCTCAACGAGTGAACTGGCAGGGTGTTACCATCCAGAAAATTAACGACGCCACGGTCATGTTTAAACTCAATAACAAGTACGCCCAATTTTTAAACAATCTGACGCTCGGCATTTTACCAAAACATATCTGGAGCACTGTTCAGCCAATTAATTTTGCCTCAACAGACTACAATTTAAAACCAATCGGCTCCGGACCGTATGTATTTAACAAGCTTCAAAAAGACGACCTCGGCCAGATACGGTCATATCAACTTATCGCCAATAAAGATTTTTACGACGACCAGCCCTATATTGACACAATAATTATCAAATTTTATGATTCGGAAGACGATCTGATTACGGCTTACAATAGTAATGAAGTTCAGAATCTCTCTTCGGTTTCACCGCAAAATCTTAATAAATTAAAATTCAAACAGCGCCTCAATATCACCGAATTAAAAGTACCGCGCTATTTCGCTGTTTTTTTTAATCAATCTCAAAATCCGATCCTTGCCAGCAAAAACGTCCGCCTCGCTCTCAATTATGCGACCGACAAACAAGCCATTATCGATACCATTGTCGCTGGCAAAGGTTCAGTTGTTTATTCGCCACTCATCGAAAATGTTTTGGACGTTGACCAAGATTTTGCGAAATACACTTATGACCCAAGCCGAGCTAAAACCATTTTGGCGGCTGACGGTTGGGTCAGTACTGATAACGCCGGTTTCCTTCTAAAAGGAAGCGGGAAGAATCAAGCCCGCCTAACTATTCATATTACCACTTCAACCTTGCCCGAGTTGGTTCGGATTGCTAACATTATCAGAGATCAGTGGAGCAAGGTCGGCGTCGAGATTATTGTCGACACCTTAGCCACGCCCCAACTTCAACAGATCATTAAGGATCGAAGCTACCAGTCGCTTTTGTTTGGCGAGATTCTTGACCTTGACCCCGACCCATTCAGTTTCTGGGATTCCTCTCAAACCCAAAAACTTGGCCTGAATTTAGCCCTTTACAGCAATAAAACAGTCGATAGTCTTCTTGGGGACGCCCGTCAGTCACTCGATCCATCGGAACGAGCCAAGAAGTATGATGATTTTCAGAAGATTGTTATCAGTGATGTTCCAGCCGTGTTTCTATATAACCCTTTCTATCTTTATCCCCAGACCACCAATATCCATGGCGCTAACACAATTATTATTGCCACGCCGGCTGACCGATTCGCAAATATTGAGAAGTGGTATGTCAACACCAAACGAATTTGGCGCTAAATATGGCTTTCTGGTGCTCATATAGCCTATTGCATTTACTACCGGAATAAAGTATAATGGTTGTATTGATGTTTTGTATTATGTGTTGATATAAAACACTTTCTCCTGATAACCTTTCAGATGTAAATAGACACCCAAGTGCCTTTTCCCTCACATCTACTATTAAGGTATGCTGCGATGGGCAAAATTACGTGGTAAGCAGGTGTGAGGGCGAGTGGCGAAACTGGCAACCGCATACGCTTCAGGTGCGTACGACCGCAAGGTTTTGGGGGTTCAACTCCCCCCTCGCCCACAAAAATAGCTGAATAAATTCTCTAACTACTTTATCTTAAAAATTAAATCTAAAAAATAAAATATTTTATATTTTAGATTTGAGATTTTAGATATTCAAGCATGACAGCGGAAGAAACAATAAAAGACGATCGTAAATATGCCACCCGCGCGCCTCGTCGTCCGCGTTTTGGCGACCGACACCGTTCAAAGCCGGTCGTTCGCCAGATTAAAGTGCTCCGCCGCGACAATGAGGGCAGTGTTGAAGATCACGCCCGCGCCGGTGCCACGGCCGGTCTCAAGATTATTCACTTTGGCGGATTGGGTGAAATCGGAAAAAACAATATGGTCGCCATTCAGTATAATGATGAAATAATTCTCATCGATGGCGGTCTGGGATTCCCTCGTCAAAATATGCCCGGTATCGATTTTTCAATTCCAAACGTCGGTTACCTAGCCGGCAAAGAACACATGATTCAGGCTTGGTTCTTTTCCCACGGCCATCTAGACCACATCGGCGCCGTGCCCTTTATTATAAATAAGGTTGGTGACCCCGATATTTATGCCGCCCCTCTAACCAAAGCGCTTCTCTTGAAACGCATGGAAGAGTTTAAAGACCGCAAACCCCTTGCCATCGAAGAATTCAAAGCGGGCGATGAGGTTAGCGCCGGCAAATACTTTAAAGTCAAAGCTCACCGCATCAGCCATTCAATTCCCGATGATTTGCTATTTGAAATTAAGACGCCAGTCGGAACCATTGTTCACACTTATGACTATAAGATGGATCGAGACCCGGTCAATGATCAGCCCGCCAATCTTGAAGAATTAAAAGCCGTCGGCGACAAGGGCGTGCTCTTGTTTATGGGCGACTCCACCGGCGCCGAGAAAGACGGTCATTCTCTTTCTGAAAGCGCCGTCACTCACGACCTTGAGAAATTAATGTCTGACGCCACGGGCTTAACCATCATCGGTTGTTTCGCGTCGGCTCTCAATCGCGTCCAGCAAATCATCACTCTGGCGGAAAAATTGGGCAAGAAAGTCGTCTTCGACGGCTATTCCATGAAAAACAATGTTGAAATTGCCAAGCATCTTGGTTATATAAAAATCCAGCGCGGGACCCAAATTTCGCTTGAAGAAGTGGCCAACTGTCCTCGAGAAAAATTGATCGCGATCGTTACAGGCGCCCAAGGCGAAAGCAATGCCGCCTTAATGCGGATCGCCAATGGCGAACACCGTTTTATTCATCCGATTGCCAATGACACTTACATTTTTTCGTCGTCAATCATTCCCGGCAACGAGTCCGAAATTCAATTCGTGAAAGATCAGCTTTATCGCAACGGCTCCAAAGTCTTCAATTATCAAATGCTCGATGTCCACGCCTCCGGTCACGGCGACAGAGAAGACATCCGGGAACTCCTTAAAATCATCCGTCCTAAATTCTTAATGCCGGTTCATGGCCAGTACTCGATGATGGTTAATCATGGCCAAATCGCCCAAGAAGAAGGCATCCCCAAAGATAACATCATTATCGCCGATAACGGCAATATCACCCACATTGAAGCCGACCGCTGGTGGCTCGACAAAGAACACGCCCCATCCGATCCGGTTTACGTTGACGGTTTGGGTATCGGCGACATTGGCAACGTCGTTCTGCGTGATCGTCAAATGCTTTCTGAAGACGGGTTCTTGGTTGTTGTCGTCAAAATTGACCGCCAGACGGGCAAAGTCAACGGCAGTCCCGATATTATTTCACGCGGTTTTATTTACTTGAAGGACAATAAGGACCTCCTCATGCAAATGCGTAAAAAAGTCCGTTTCATCGTGGACAATAACACTGCCCACGGCAAAGACATCAACGGCACATACTTAAAAGATGAGCTCCGCAACCAAATCGGTCTCTTTCTCTTCCAAAAAACCGAACGCCGGCCCATGATTCTGCCGGTTTTAATCGAGGTGTAATCGCTCGCCATATCCCCTCCATCACTAACGCTGCGCGGATTACCATCCGGTCGCCTCATTTAACGCAAAAAAGTGAGGCTCGTGTTGTTTTTCTAACAATCTGCACGATTGGTTAGTATTTCAGGAGTGAATTCGATATTTTCCTGGGCACCGATTCCGAGGATGTCGGGCTTAGGCTTTCCCGAAGGGAAAACCACATGGCCCGACAGGAGACCTCGGGCGGTCAGAGAAAATGAGAATAAACGACTAGAAATACTCCAAGAGGAAGCTGTTAGAAAAACAGTACGAGCTGAACTTGTTAAATATAAAATAAAACGATAAGATAATGTCATGGAAAAGAAAACACTTTTGACCGGGGACAGACCAACGGGGCCACTGCATCTTGGGCATTATTTTGGCTCGTTGCAAAATCGGGTGGCAATGCAAAATGATTTTGATTCATACATCATGGTCGCCGATGTCCAGGCGCTGACCGACAATTTTCATCAGCCAGAAATGGTCCGGGAAAATGTTTTGGAAGTAGCCATGGACAATATCGCCGCCGGCGTTGACCCAAAAAAATCTACTCTTTTTATCCAAAGCCAAATCCCTCAAATTGCCGAATTGACGGTTTTTTATTCCAATCTCGTTACCATTAACACTCTTAAGCGCAATCCGACCGTCAAAGCCGAAATTGCCGAGAAAAAGGAATTATTCGGCCAGGATGGCGAAAGCGTTACCTATGGCTTCTTGGGTTATCCTGTCAGCCAAGCCGCCGATATTACTATCGTCCGCGCCCATATCGTCCCCGTGGGCGAAGATCAATTACCCATGATTGAACAGGCTCGGGAAATTGTCGAGCGTTTCCACCGGATGTATCAGTGTGATATTTTCCCCCTCCCGCAAGCCAAACTCTCGGACAGCCCTCGCATCATCGGCCTCGACGGTTCGGGTAAAATGTCTAAGTCGCTTAATAATGCCGTCTACCTCAAGGATAACCCCGAAACAACCATTGAAAAAATAAAGGGCGCCAAGACCGATTCTAGCACCACGATTGAATTCAATCCGAAGGAGCGACCCGAAATTTCCAATCTGGTGCTAATTTATGCTCTGATTCATAATCAAAACCCCAAAGACGCCGCTTCCGAACTGAAGCATAATACTTACAGCGAATTCAAACTTAAACTGGCCCAAGATTTAAACCGCCATCTCGCGCCGTTTCGGGCTAAACGCTTGGAACTCGAGGCCAAGCCCCATTACGTCAAAGAAATTCTCGACATGGGTCGAGTCAAGGTTCTCGAAAAAGCCGAAGAAACCATGAAACTTGTTAGAGAAGCCATGAAGATTAATTATTAGCGACGAGCTTGTCGAAATACTAGTTCTTTGTAGAAAATCGAGACAATACGCATAATTAACATATGTAACTTTAAAATAAGCTCGTACGAAACAATTATAAAGTAAAGTATTTTATTAATTCTAATTTTTTAAACCCGACATCCTCAGCAGTAATAATATCAACGTAATCTGAAATATCCAATTGCTCACAAATATCTCCAATTTCTTCGTGACAAGGATAAGGTAAAACGAAAACACTTTTTTGTAACATAAAAAACCCTAAATTTTTTAATTTTTTTCGAAATTTTATTCTTGCTAAATGTAACTCTTGAGGAATATCAAAAATTACTAATCGCCATTTTTTGTCCCATATTAGATAACGTCTTGGAAAATACCTACTAATAGCTCCTCGGGCCCATACAGATCCGTTTTGAGTAAGTTTAAATCGGCCCGGACTAACGTCTTTAAGCAGGCCTCGATATTTCAAGTTATAGACATTCTGATAAATCACATCTGGATCAATTCCGGCCATTCTTAAATCTTTATAATGCCAAGATTCACGAGCAAACATCTTAAATGGAGTATTTTTAAGATCTAAAGCTTCTAAAAAAGTGATAATAAATTTTTTAGATTTGTTAAGTTTGTTACCCATACATATAATACTTTATTATAGACTCGTACGAGTCTATAATAAAGTATTAGTTTTTATTAATCAAGTTGATAAGTTCGGATGATATTATTAATTACAAAAAGAATGCTATCCTAAAAGATATTCAATTGCGTTCTTAGTATTTTGGACTGACTCAACCTTAAAACAAGCTACACCAGACTCAAGGACAGGATAGTCATTTCCTTCCGATTCGAGAGCATCGCCAAAAAAGATAATGTCTTCTTTTAAAACATCAAGGTGTTTTATAATCTGTTCGATTCCGAATTCTTTATCAATTCCTTTTTTAGTCACATCAATTGAAGTGAGTCCAGCCACCTTAGCTTCCATGTCGGGCAGATAACTATTGAGTCTTGCAACAAGCTTCAAGCGTTTATCATTTTCTTCTTCCGCCCACTTTTCTTTTTCTTCTAATGGCGCCTGTTGGCCCAAAGCCGAAAAAGTAATCTGGCTGCCTCGATCTTCAATAAGCTCTCCGTAAATCTTTGCGGGTTGAATATAATCAATGTCTTTGAAGGTCTTCTCAAAAGCTTTGAATATCTTCCTCTTTTGCTCATCCGTTAATTTTTGAGAATAAACTTGCTCCCAACTATTATTTTTATATTCATAAAAAGAACCCCCATCCAGGGGAAGTAAAGATAAGTTACCATTTTTGAAGATACTATCGGGTAGTTGAGAAGCCATCTGTCTAAAGCTGGCCCCACCAATAATGGCCACTTTTTTATTGGCCAACAATCGAGCCAGAAGCACGCCCATTTCCGAATCAATTTTAACTTTGCTCTCCGCCAACGTCCCATCCAAATCAAAAACAAAAACACTTTTGCCTTTCGGAATTTCCTGAACTGTATTTATAAGATTATTCATGCATGTTTGTTTTCAGGCCTATTTTATCGTATCATAAATCACTATGTTATCAATCGGAATTGTCGGTCTGCCAAATGTGGGGAAAAGCACCTTATTCAAGGCGCTGACCAATAAGCAGGTGGATATTCAAAATTATCCTTTTACGACCATTGACCCGAATGTGGGCGTGGTGGCCGTGCCCGATGAACGAGTTGACGCGCTTTCGGATTTTTCTCACTCAAAAAAGAAACTCTATACCACTATCGAATTTATTGATATTGCCGGTCTGATTAAAGGGGCATCGCAAGGCGAAGGATTGGGAAATAAGTTCTTAGCCAACATCCGCGAGGTGGATGCGATCGCCCATGTCGTTCGAGTTTTTCCCGCCGGAGGCGGGTCCGCCTCCGGCGGAGATGTTGTACACGTCCACAGTACCATTGATCCCGTTAATGATATTGAAGTTATAAAGACCGAACTTGAATTGGCGGATTTACAAACCAAAGAAAAGAGAGAGAAGAAAGACCCCGCAAAATCGTCTGCTGGCGATCGCGGGGCAAGCTTGCCTGCCTTAGATTTATTAGCCGATAAGAAAATCATCTATGTTTTTAATGCATCAGAAGCTCAATTGGCCGCCAATTGGCAACCTGATGCAAAATTATTAGACACAATTAAGGACAGCGACTACGTAGTTCTTTCTACTCCGTTAGAATTATTGCTTTCTGAAACCACCCCCGAAGAGAAAACGGAATACCTAACCGGATTCAATATAAAAGAGAGCGGTCTAGATGTTCTAATTAAAAAAGGTTACCACACGCTTGGTTTACTCACTTTTCTGACTACGGGTGAAGACGAAAGTCGGGCCTGGACCGCTCATCAAGGTGATCTAATCCCAAAAGCTTCCCGCGCCATTCACACCGATTTTGAAAAACTTTTCATCAAGGCCGAAGTCATTAATTGGAAAACTCTTCTTGAAGCCGGTAGCCATGCCAACGCCCGCACTCATGGCCTTATCAAAATCGTCGGCCGAGATTACACCATTCAAGAAGGCGATGTCGTTGAAATACGAATCTAAAACCCCGCCGTTGAAAAGGGTCGCTTCGCGGTTTAAGTTAATCCTTTTCAACGGCGGGGAAAACAAAAGGGCTCCGCGACAGCGGGACGCGGAGTCCTTTTGTTGCGGAGCCTAAATCTCATATGAGCGACGGATTCTTCGCCGTCGTTCCCTCTCGGCCAGACCAAGCCACGGATACTTGATTGCCAGCCAAGTCATGATGGTGGTCTTGAGCTCGCGAACTGGATCGGCGCGTTCCCAACTCACTGTCTCGATAGTGATACTGTCAACATTCTCGACAAGATCGCGCATGAAGTGTCGCGACAACAGGATGACCTTGAGTGCCCGCTGGGCTTCACAAAAAATCGTAATCTTGAAATTCCCGCCGGGAACGTTGTGGAAGAACCCCACGGTCCGGATTTTCTCCGCGGCCAATCTGATGTTGTCGTATGTGGTGTACGAGTCAATCTGGATCCAATGGCTCTGATGCCACCCCTGAAGCCCCTCTGGTTGGACCATCAAGTAATTATACATGACTTGGGCCTCTGATTTTCCGGGAAAAGACTTTTTCTGTGTTTCACCTCCACAGAAAATGACTTGCCCGACACGATTGACTCGCAGAAAGTTCCTTACCCGATCGACGTAGACCGCAAGTGGTGAATCGATATTGCACCCATAGCCACAGACTACAACGACGTGTTGTTTCTTTTCTGACACCTGTCACCTGCCTTGTTTGAAAAGAACCGAAATGGCTAACTGAACGATACCACGTTTTACTTTTTTTGTAAATAGTTGACCCCGCCGTTGGGAAACTGCGTGATTTTTTAAATTTAAATCAATTTTAATTATTAAGACATACAAAAAATACTGGATACCTCTATGAGTTTTCCAGAAAACTCAGTTTCCCAACGGCGGGGTTGACGAAAAAATCGTTTTTTGATACGATGCGACCAGTTGATTTAATACGTTTTATTCGCTCTTCAGGATACCCATTAGTGGGAGGTCTCCTTCCCTACCTGTCGGCAATCTAACGGAATACACACTTGTCCCGTTAGAAATAGCCCTAGCGTGGACAATTAATACCTAGGCCTTTGCTGGTATGAGCATTACATAATTCTCATACGAGTTCAGTCCTATTTCTTTCGGGATGTCTGACGTCCGTAGAAATTATGAGTTGGCGTTTCATATCAATCAGAATCTGGAAGAATCCAGAATTATGACGATTGCGAATGAGCTAAAAGACGAGTTGACAAAAGGCGGAGCAACGATTACCTTCACTAAGGAACCGGAGCGCCAGCGTTTGTCATACGAGATAAAGCATAATGCCGGCAGTTTTTTTGGTTATATCCAGTTTAATATGCCCGCCGGCGAAGACGATATACAGCACTTGACAGGAGTTGAAGAATATATAAAACTCAACAACGACATCCTCCGTTCTTTGATTCTCCGCCTTCCGTCAGATGCCCAAAAGAGTCAGGCTTTGGAACGCCAGATGAAAGCTAGGGAACGCCTCGAAAAACGCGCCCAGGCCACAACTAAGGCTACCCCGACTGACAAACCATCATCACCATCATCAGCCGATAGAGAGAAGCTAGAAAAGGCGGTTGAAGATATTATTGAAAAACTGTAAACAAACCTTAGCTTCTTAGCTGATTAGCTTATTAGGAAAACCTAAAAAGCTAGAAAGCTGATAAGCTAGGAAGCTATCTGTGAATTTAAATAAAGTCATTCTTATTGGTCGATTGACCCAAGATCCAGAAGCTCGGACCACCCCGAGCGGTCAGAACGTTACGACGGTCAATATGGCCACTAACCGCGTTTGGACCGACGCCACAAGCGGTCGCAAAGAAGCCACGGAGTTTCATCGCGTTGTCGCTTGGGGAAAACTGGGCGATATCGCTTCCAAATATCTCACCAAGGGTGGTCTCGTCATGATTGAGGGTCGATTACAGACCCGCTCTTGGGATGACAAAGAAACAGGCAAGAAACGCTACATGACCGAAATCATCGCCGAGAATCTTCAGATGGGTCCTCGAGCAGCCGGAACAGCCCCAGTTGCCTCATTTGAGCCGGGCTCATATAGACATCCGATTGAAAACACAAATTCTTCTTCAGTTAAACAATCCCCGGCTGAACATACTGTTGAACCGGAAATCCCCATCATTGATGAAAATGAACCCCTGAATGCTGGCGTCGAAGAGGACGAAATAGCAATAAAAGAAAAAGATCTGCCGTTTTAGTTGGAATCGTCCCTTCGCCCCAGACCCGGGGAACCAGTCCCGTCGGTTCCCCCAGAGGGGCCCCCTCCGCTACTGGGGCTTAAGGGACAATTCCAACTCTCACTAAATAAATTTTAAAAAAATAAAGATGCATTGCAAATTATGCGAAGAAAATATTAGCCACATTGACTACAAGAATACTAAGTTTTTGCGCTCTTATGTGACCGCTCAATTTAAAATCAGCACCTCTCGACGCAACGAACTCTGCGCTAAACACCAGCGCATGATTGCCAACGCCATCAAACTCGCCCGCTTCATGGTCCTCATACCCTACACAAGAAATCAAACTGTAAGATAGAAACTTCTATTCTTTTTCTTCCGCCTCCGGCGCCATGCTCACCGGCGCAATTTCTTCATTGGCGGCCGCTTTGCGAACTTTGGAGACGATTTCGTTCATGATTTTTGGATTGTCTTTCAAAAATTGGCGAGAGCCTTCGATGCCCTGACCGATTTTCTCGCCATTGTAGCTAAACCAGGAACCGGCCTTGACGACGACACCATAACGGACACCGGCATTCACCACATCGGCATATTTGGAAATGCCTTCGTTATAAAGAATATCAAATTCGCAGGTTCGGAATGGCGGGGCGACTTTGTTTTTGACGATTTTAACTTTGGTGCGGTTGCCGACGATTTTCTCGCCCGACTGGATCTGGGCGGACCGACGAATCTCAATACGAACGGACGAATAGAATTTCAAAGCCATCCCGCCGGTGGTCGTTTCGGGATTACCAAACATCACCCCAATTTTCATACGCAGTTGGTTTATAAAAATAACTGTTGTTTTAGACTTGGCGACAATAGCCGTCAACTTACGCAAAGCGTGAGACATCAAACGCGCCTGCAATCCCATGTGCTGTTGGTCCATCTCGCCTTCAATTTCGGCCCGAGGCGTTAAGGCCGCCACCGAATCAATGACGACAACGTCAACCCCGCCAGATTTTACCAATGCCTCCACGATGTCTAGAGCCTGTTCGCCTGTATCCGGTTGAGAAATGAGAAGTTGATCTATTTTAACGCCAATCTTTTTGGCGTATTCCGGATCCAAAGCGTGCTCGGCATCCACATAGGCGGCGATACCACCGGCTTTCTGCGCTTCGGATACAATATGCAAACAAAGGGTGGTTTTGCCGGAACTTTCGGGACCATAAACTTCAATGACTCGTCCCCGAGGCACGCCGCCAACACCTAAGGCAATGTCTAACGACAATGAGCCAGTCGGAATGACATCCACATCCACCTTGCTAACTTGACCCAAGCGCATAATCGAACCTTCGCCATATTTTTCCTGTAATTCCTTGACCATCATCTCCACATTCCGACCTCGGCCTTCCTGCACCTTAGCCGCCACCGACTTCTTACTTTCTTCCTTTTCTGTTTGCTTTTTGGGAATCATGGAGATAGATTAAATTTAAGCTACCTTATAATACAAGACTAGGAGATAAACACAAGTCTGGAGTAAGTCTGTTACACTTCATCCTCTTGTTCCGCTTCGGGCGTATCGGCGCTGATTAGTTCTGGATTGGGAGCCATGGAGGCCGAGGAAATGCCAGCATGTTCCATGCCTTCGGGCTTGAGATAAACCTCACGAGGCTTGGCGCCATCCCCCGGTCCGATAACGCCTCGATCTTCGAGGATATCGAGTAAGCGGGCGGCCCGGGCGTAACCAACCCGGAGACGACGCTGAAGAAGCGAGGCCGAAGCTTTGCCGGCTTCCATGACCACAAGTTTGGCATCAGGATACATATCATCTTCAGTAGCATAATCACCGTCGCGACCGCCATATGAGGCTGGAGCGCTGAAATCAACTTGGAGCGATTGTTCACTGTTAACCTCAAGCGCGTCGCCCTGTTCTTTAAGGAACTTTACGACGTCATGAACTTCCGTTTCGGTAACAAGGGCGCCTTGGACTCGCCGAGGTTTGGCTGTATCGCCCGAAAGGAAAAGCATATCGCCCTTACCCAATAATTTTTCCGCGCCGGGCATATCCAGAATCGTTCGTGAATCAATCTGACTTGGCACGGCCAAGGCCATCCGAGAAGTAATATTGGCTTTAATTAAACCTGTAATAACTTCCACCGACGGACGTTGGGTCGAAAGAATTAAGTGGATACCCACGGCCCGAGACATTTGCGCAAGACGGACGATGGCCGTTTCCACATCTCGGCCATACGAAGCCATTAAATCGGCCAGTTCGTCAATTACAATGACAATCGCGGGCATAATTGGCTCGCCCCGGTCGGTCATCTTGGCATTATAAGAAAACATGTCTTTGGAGCCGACTTTTAAAAGTTGTCCGTAGCGCTGTTCCATTTCGCCGATAGCCCATTTTAAGGCTCCGATGACTTTTTTGTTGTCAGTGATAACCGGCGTAATCAAATGCGGAATACCGTCATAGAGCGTAAGCTCAACACGCTTTGGGTCAATCAGGATCAATTTAAGCGCGTTGGGAGAATGTTTATATAACAACGAAAGAAGAATGGCATTAATGGCGACGGACTTACCCGTCCCTGTGGCTCCAGCCACCAACAAGTGAGGCATCTTCTCCAGACCGGCAAAGATTGGCGCGCCGGCTACGTCGCGACCCAAAGCCAACGGCAAAAAGTATTTGGATTTAATAAACTCGTCACTGTCAAACATGTTGCGCAAACCAATAATGGCCACTTTTTTGTTGGGCACTTCGATACCGACCAAAGATTTACCGGGAATCGGGGCTTCAATCCGAATCGGATGAGCGGCCAGAGCCAGAGACAAATCCGGATTCAAGGTACCGATACGCGAAAGCTTCACCCCGACCGCGGGACGCAAAGTGAATTGAGTGACAGTCGGCCCGATCGACACCTCTCCCATCTCCACATCAATGCCAAAATTGGCCAAAGTCCGCTTGATAATCGTGGCGCTGGCATTAATATCGCCTGTCACCGCTTCTTCTTGATCTTCATTCAACAAATCAATCGACGGCAGAGTCCATTTGCCCAGTTTAAGATTTTTAATCACAAACTCTTTATCGCTCATCGGTTCGGCTTTGGTAGCTCGAACATTAATTGGTGTAATAGCCGGTTTAAATTCTGGTTTCTTTTGGTCTACAATTTCGTTGCCTTTTTTAACAACCACGTCGGTTGAATCGGTTTCTTGGGGTGGTTTGGCAAAAAGACCCCCAATGGAAATATTTAAAGAAATAAGAATGGCGATCATGCTCAAAGCGATAAGCACAATTGTTGAAGCCGTGAATCCAACGAAAGACAGTAAAGGGTAACCGAAAATGAGACCAAGATATCCGCCTTGAACGACTCGAGCTTGAGTATCGCCGCCACCAAAGATGAAGAAAATGCCCAGAAAAGTTAGGACGAACAATCCTGTTCCAAACACCGCGCTGAAATACACTCTACGCGAAAGCGATTTTATAAAAGAAATACCCAGAAAAATGAACGCTATCGGAATAATGAAAAATCCCCAACCAAACAGGGATCGCGCGGTAATATTAAACAGTTCGCCGGCTCGGCCGGCCTTACCAACAAAACTTAGTAAACTCAGCAGAGCCAAGCTAAAGCTTATGATGCCCCAGATACTGTTTCTCGTCTCTTGTCCCAAATCAAATCTGGGGGGTTTATCCTCTTTTGGCGGTCGCCCCCGTCTTTTCGGTTCCCTGTCTTCGATTTCTTTATTCTTCCACGATCTTCCCATAATGCTAATTATTCCTTATTTATAATTCAAAATCAATACCCATATCACCCATATCCCTATTTATATATTAATACGATCGTATTGTTTTATAAATCAAACCTTGAACTTTATTTTCAAATCTTTATCGTAATCCATGTGGTCTATTGTTACAAATCTTGTGTGTTGTTTTATATTTTCTTCAAACAATAAATCTTTTAGAAATACGGGAATTGGGTAGGGATATATCCAGGCACTCTTTTGAAATTCTTTAAAACCGATAGCCCGTAAAATTAGTCGCAGATAATCTCGATGTTTTCGTTTTTTCTCGGGAATATCAAAAAATACTAACCGCCATTTGCCATCCCATTTTATTTTTTCTTTTTTATATATACCAGTTTCAGCGTTTATATAAGCAAAAAATGCTTCTTTTTTACCTTGGTCAGTAAGATAATATAGACTATTTTTTCTTTCAATTAACTTATTTTTCCGTAAATTGCATAAGGCAACATCGTAAGTGATTCTTCGTCTTCCGTAACAATATTTACGGGCATATTTGTGAGGAAAGAACACCCGCGCTGGTCCTTCTTGAATGCTCCATAAAATTGCCAAAATAGTTCTGGGCACAGAAAGAAGTATTTTCGCACTTTTGGCATTGTTTCCGAACATATAGTCTCTTTATATATTAATACGATCGTATTGTTTTATAAAGTGGATAATTATAATAATTGGGATTCTTTGTAGCTTATAAAAAGAAAACGGCGTCCGAAGACGCCGTGGAAGTGGTTGGGGGTTGGTTTGCGGCTGTATCCCCCGGGGTCGCCAGCCTGTAGCCTACCTGTGCGCCGAGACTTCCCGCTCGGCGATTGATGGTTCAACTACGCATTTAGTTTCCTTCTGCTTTTCAGGCAAGAAAGAGTTGGTCTCCGTCGCGGATCACCTTTCGGCTTAACCCGCGACATGCCCCTCCGAGGCCAATCAACTATCGACCGTGAAACGCCGTGACGCGCGGATCGAGCCGCGAGTCGCTGTCGGCCGCCGCCCCGACGATCCAGGCCCGGTAATTCCACCGCGCCGCCGTAACGGGTTTGATGCCCCGACGGGCCAACTGAGCTTTGGCCTGCCTCAGCGTCTCGACCTGGGTCTGTTCCCAGGTAGTCGCCGGTTTGATCCCGGCAACCATGAGCGCCGGCTTTGCGAAATCGAAGATGGTGGGCATAGTTGTCTCCTGCAGATTGTGAAGTTCCTGACCGGCCTGTCTGTCGCCTGACAGACTAAGCAAAGCTGATTGTATTTACGGTATAGCATGTATTCAGCACAAAGTCAATAGCTAAAAATGACCTCTTTTGCCACCTTAAAACCGCCCTTTTAGGGGCGGTTTTAAGTTATGATAGATTCAGGGGTCTGTATAAATATGGTTGAGTTTAAGGCGGTTTCGAGGAACGGAGTAAGCGATACTACAAGGTATCGCGGCGAGTACCGCAGAAACCAACGCCGAAATCGACCAGATTTATAAGACCTTCTATTCGAGGGTTTGGAATCCTGTTCCGGCCGGAATGAGGCGACCGATAATAACATTTTCTTTGAGACCACGAAGATTGTCTTCTTTGCCCATTAGGGCGGATTCGATGAGAACTGAAGCGGTTTGTTGGAAGGAAGCGGCGGACAAGAAACTATCGGTGGAGAGCGAGACTTTCGAGATACCCATCAAAAGCTGTTCATAGGTCGCCTCTCGTTTTCCGCCAGAGGCGGATCCGTCTTTGACGGATTTCTCCGATCTGATTTTTTCGTTTTCGTTTAAAGCCTTGCGTTTTTCGACAACCGATTCCGCCAAAAGTTCGGTGTCGCCCGGGTCAAGAATCTTCACGCGCGAAAACATTTGTTTGGTAATCAGCTCGATATGTTTATCATTGACGCTATCGCCCGTTGGAGAATAGATACCGTGAACTTCTCGAACAATGTAGCGAGTGACCAAATCAATATCATTGGTGGTCTCAAAGAGTTCGCGAAGATCGACGTTGCCTTCACTCAATTGTTGGCCAACGCCGACTAAATCACCCACTCCAACCATAACCGGAATATTTGGAATGAGAGCATACTCGCGTTTTTCACCGGTCATCGCCACTTCAATAATCATTACTCGCATTTTAGCTCGTTCTTCAATCGCAATAACTTTGCCATCGACATCAGAGATAACCGCTTTGAAAGATGGCGACCGCGCTTCAAAAATTTCCACGATTCTCGGCAGACCCATCGTGATGTCGGCTCCACCCGCGCCGGCCACGCCACCGGTATGGAAAGTGCGCATCGTGAGCTGGGTACCAGGTTCTCCAATCGCTTGGGCCGTTACAATACCAACCGCTTCACCAACATTCACGAGTTCATTCTTAGACAAATCGTAACCATAACACAGACGACAAATACCATTGGCTGATTTGCACTTAACCACGGAACGAATTCGGATGGTGGAAAGTTTTAATTCTTCAATTTTTTTGGAAGTTTCTTTGTCAACGATTTTGCCTTTCTTGGCGATAATCACGCCGTCGGCGGAGACAACGTCATCCATAACGACACGACCTTTAATGCGTCGAGCTAAAGATTCACCACTGAATTTAGAGTCTTCGGCGTAAAGAGTCAGCCCTTCTTTATCTTTGCAATCTTCATCAAGAATAACTACGTCTTGAGCGACATCAACGAGCCGACGAGTGAGATAGCCGGCTTCGGCTGTCTTTAAGGCCGTATCAACGAGACCTTTACGAGCGCCGTGAGTGGAAATGAAGTATTCTAACGGTTGCATGCCCTCTTTGAGAGAATTTTTAACCGGTAGCTCCATCAATTCGCCCGACGGATTAACCACGATACCGCGCATACCCATAAGCTGGTCCAGAACGGACCACGAACCGCGAGAATTAGAATCAACAAGCATGAAAGCTGAATCGCTTGGCTTGAGTTGTTTTTTAACGAGCACCGACAATTTTGCTTTGGCCTCGGTCCAAATCTCAATCGCTTTTGTTTTACGCTCGTGTTCAGTCAACAAGCCATTATCATAGGACGCGCGATTATCCTCAATGAGCTTATCAGCAATGGCAATAATTTCCGGTTTTTCAGACGGCAAGTGTAAATCAGCAAGAGTCCATGAAACACCGGACAATGTCGCGTAATGAAAACCAAGCTGAGTGATATTGTTTAAAAATCTAACCGTCACCGCTTCTCCACGTTCATCCCAAATATCCAATTCAATGTGTTTAAGTTCTCCTTTAGTCATTTTCTTATTTACGTATGGATGACCGGCCGGCAGAGCTTGATTGAAGATAATTCGACCAATACTTGTTTCAAATAGTTCTAATTTCTCTTTAGCGTCGGGATTAGGAACTTTAATCTTGGCCTGAATATTAATAACGTCATTTTCATAGGCCAGCAGCGCGTCTTCAAAAGAATAAAATATTTTCCCCTCACCTTTGGCCCCGTCGGCCGTAGCCGTGAGATAGTAACAACCCAAAACAATATCGTTCTTGGCCGCCGCGACCGGTTCCCCGGTCGCTGGTTTCAAAATCGCGTGACTAGCAAGCATTAATTCTCGAGCTTCGCGTTGCGCTTCATCAGTCAGAGGTAAATGAACGGCCATCTGATCACCATCGAAATCAGCATTAAAAGCGACGGTGGGTAAAGCTGGGACCTTGATCGCTTTACCTTCAATTAGACTCGGCTTAAAGGCTTGGATGCCAAGACGATGCAGGGTTGGGGCCCGATTAAGCAAAACTAATTTATTAGTCATCGCTTCTTCAAGAGCTGTCCAAACATCCGGTGTTTCTTGTTCAATTAAACGGCTGGCGGATTTAATATTGTGGGCTAATTCTTTACGAATCAAAATACCGATCACAAACGGTTTAAACAATTCTAGAGCCATGCGCTTCGGCAAACCGCATTGATCAATTTCTAATTCTGAACCGACAACAATAACGGAACGGGCGGAATAATCGACGCGCTTGCCCAGCAAGTTCTGCCGGAAACGGCCCTGCTTGCCTTTGAGCATGTCGGCGAGAGATTTTAAGGCGCGCTTTTGGCCGGTCGAAGCGGCGGTAGCGGACTGATTGCGTTTCATTGAGTTATCAATGAGCGAATCAACGGCTTCCTGCAACATTCGTTTTTCATTTTTAGTGATGACTTCCGGGGCTTTTAATTCTAGAAGGTGCTTCAAGCGATTATTGCGATTGATTACTCGACGATAGAGATCGTTTAGGTCGGAAGTGGCAAAGCGACCACCATCCAATGGCACCATGGGACGCAAAGCCGGAGGGATGACCGGTAAAATACTGATAATCATCCACTCCGGACGAATCCCGGAATTTTGCATCCCCCGAATGAATCGCAATCGGCGCGACATTTTGCGAAATTCCAACGGATTCTTTTCGTTCTTGATTTCCCCTTCTAACGCGGGGATAATATCGTCAAAGTTTAATTCTTCCAGTAATTTTTTGACCGCGTCCGCCCCGATACCGGCCTCGAAAACTTCACCGTATTTCAATGACAAATCCCGAAAATCAAGTTCGGAAATAACCTGATATTTGAGCAAATTGCGAAGATTATTTTTTTCGCGATCTTTGAGTTCTTTGAGTGATTCTTCCTCCTCGACGTTTTTAACATTTTTAATTTTTGACTTAAACTCGCCTTCGATGCGCTTCATCGCTTCGGCTTTTAGCTCTTCGTCCACTTTCATAATAATGTAGCTCGCGAAATAAACGACTTTTTCCAGTTCCGGCAAGGAAACACCGAGAATCGCCGCCACTTTCGATGGAACGCCCCGCAAAAACCAAATATGAGCGACTGACGCCGCCAATTTAATATGACCCATGCGCTCGCGACGAACAATGGCTCGAGTCACTTCCACGCCACACCGATCGCAAATGATACCCTTATAACGAATACGCTTATACTTACCGCAATAACATTCCCAGTCCTTGGTTGGCCCAAAAATAGCTTCAGAAAACAAACCTTCCCGCTCCGGTTTTTGAGTGCGATAGTTAATGGTTTCCGGCTTGGTCACTTCGCCATATGACCACGACAAAATATCCTCCGGCGACGCAATTTTGAGTTTTATTGAAGCTAAATCCATAGAAGCGACACTAATTACGAATTACACGCGAATCCACGAATAGAATCCATTCTGATTTTATTTGTGTCATTCGTGTCCATTCGCGTATTGGCGTCGGGGTTACTTTTCCATTAATTCCACATTCAATGCTAAGCCCTTGATTTCGGACAACAATACCTTAAATGATTCCGGTAAATGGGGGGCTTTGATTTCTTCACCATTGACAATCGATTCATAAGTCTTGGCTCGGCCCAAAACATCATCCGACTTGATGGTCAACATTTCTTGCAAAGTATGAGCCGCGCCATAACCTTCCAAAGCCCAAACTTCCATTTCCCCAAAACGCTGGCCGCCAAATTGGGCTTTACCGCCCAACGGTTGTTGGGTAATAAGCGAGTACGGCCCGATCGAACGCATGTGAAGTTTGTCCTCCACCATATGAATCAGTTTAAGAAAATAAGTGATACCGACGTGAACGGGCTTCGCGAAAGGCAGGCCGGTCTTGCCGTCATAAAGCTGTTGGCGTCCATCGACGGGAAAACCGGCTTTCTTTAATTCCTCCATAATGACGTTCTCGCCCGGACCAGCCATCGCTGGCGTCTGGGCCTTATAACCAAGTTTTTTCGCGGCGAGGCCAAGGTGGGATTCCAAAATCTGACCAATATTCATACGGGAAATAACACCCAAGGGCGAAAGAACAATGTCCACGGGTGTTCCATCGGCCAAGAAGGGCATATCCTCTTGGGGTAAAATAACGGAAATAACCCCTTTGTTGCCGTGCCGGCCGGCGAGTTTATCGCCGACTTGAATTTTGCGAAGTTGGGCTACGGAAACTTCGATTCGTTTAATGACGCCCACATCAAGCTTGTCGCCTTCTTCGCGAGTGAAAGTCTTGATGTCAACAACACGGCCTTGACGGCCGTATTCCAAACGCATTGAAGAATCTTTAACATCGCGAGATTTATCTCCGAAAATGGCGCGCAACAAACGTTCTTCAGCCGTTAAATCTGACTCGCCTTTCGGAGAAATTTTACCGACCAAAATATCTTGAGAGTGGACTTCCGCTCCAACTCGAACTACGCCATCCGGATCCAAATCATTCAACCGTTCCATGGCCACATTTGGAATATCGTAAGTGGTAAGTTCCGGTCCAAGCTTAGTGTCGCGAACATCCATGGCGTAATCTTCTATATGAATAGAAGAAAGAACATCTTCTTTAACTAAACGATCGGAAAGAATAATGGCGTCTTCAAAATTCGCGCCTTTAAACGACATATAGGCCACCAAAAGATTTTTGCCCAATGAAAGTTCGCCGCCTTGAGTCGAAGGACCGTCAGCTAGAATTTCCCCTTTTTTGACCCTCTGATCTTTAGTGACGATCGGGCGTTGATTTAAAGCTGTAAATTTATTTGAACGTTGAAATTTGAGAAGTTTGAATTCGTATTCTTTATCTTTTTCTGTTTTAAGAACAATCTTTCCTGAATCAACTTTGGTAATCGTGCCAGCTTCCGGAGCGATCACAAGCATCCCCGAATCACGGGCAACTTTAGCTTCCATGCCCGTGCCAACATACGGAGCTTCCGGAGCAATCAATGGCACGGCCTGCTTCTGCATGTTCGTACCCATCAAAGCGCGGTTGGCGTCGTCGTTTTCCAAAAACGGAATCAAGGTCGTCGCGACCGAGAACTGCTGTTTGGGCGAGACGTCTATAAAATCAATGTCCTCGGCATCAGCCGTGTTCGCTTCGCCTTTAATACGGACCGGGATTTTATCGCCGACGAGCTTGCCGGCTTTGTCCATCTTGGCGCCAGCCTGAGCAATCACGTAACGTTCTTCCTCTGTCGCATCCATATAGATGACCTCATCGGTAATCTTGCAATCTTTTACCTTAATATATGGAGTCAAAATAAATCCGAGTGGAGAAATTTTGGAGTACATCGCCAAATGACCAACCAGACCGATATTAGCGCCTTCCGGTGTGGCAATGGGACAAATACGGCCATAATGCGACGGATGAACATCGCGAACTTCAAAACTGGCTCGTTCTCGAGTCAAGCCACCCGGCCCGAGAGCAGTTAAACGTCGTTTATGCTCAAGTTCTGAAAGTGGATTTTCTTGATCCATAAATTGAGACAACTGACCGGAAGCAAAGAATTCTTTCAAAGCGGCTACGAATGGGCGAGCGTTAATGAGTTGAGACGGCAAAACCGTGGCAATGTCTGACGTCGACATGCGATCTTTGATATTACGTTCCATACGTGAAAACGCAACCCGAAGACGATCTTGAAGCAATTCACCCAATGTTTTGACGCGACGGTTGCCAAGGTGATCAATATTATCGACTTTAGAAGTCGAATCATTGTTGAGACGAATAATTTCTTTGAGGATAAGAACAACATCTTCGACGCGAAGAACACGATTTTTGGCTTCATCATAACCAACATCCTGGTTAAAACGCTGGTTTAATCGGAAACGACCAACTTTGGACAAGTCATAGCGCGATGTATTCGTGAACAAGTTCATAATCATCTGCTTGGCATTGTCGGGCGTGGCTGGATCGCCGGGACGAACCCGTTTATAGAGTTCAATAAAACCCTCGTCTTGAGTTGAAGAAGGATCGTTTGAAATCGTGGCTTCAATATATCTTATATCCGGATTTTCCGCGTTGCCCGTGTCAACGTCTTGAAACATTTTCTTTATATCTTCATTTTTAGAGAGACCTAGCGCGCGTAAAAGAGCTGTCGCCGCTACTTTTCGTTTGCGGTCGATACGAACAGAAATAACACCGTTGTATTCAGTCTCAAATTCGAGCCAAGCTCCGCGAGCCGGGATTAATTTTGCACCGAAAAACCGCTGGTGGCGGCTTGAACGAGATAATGAAAAAAGGGCTCCCGGGCTTCGAATAAGTTGTGAAATAACAACTCGTTCAACGCCATTAATAATAAACGTGCCACGGGGAGTCATCAGTGGAAAATCAGCGAGAAAGAGTTCCTGCGGACGTTCTATACCGGTTTTCTTGTTTTTAAGAAGAACCTTAACCTTTAATGGAGCTTCGTAGGAAGTATTTTTTTCGATGGCAACCCGTTCGTTGTATTTTGGCTCCTCAAGTTTATAGTCCAAAAAACTTAATTGGAGTTCTTTGGCGGTCCAATCTTCGATCGGCGAAACCTCGGCAAGAAGCTCTTTGAATCCGACATCCAAAAACCATTTATAAGAATCCAGCTGAACCTGCACAAGATTCGGAGCTTCAAATTGATCGACGCTAAATTTAGAAAATAGTTTCCGAGACATACGATCAATGGCAACCGGCACCTTTATGCCAGTCAATTATTTTCACCCACGACCTGAAGCTTCCTAATAGACGACGATAAAAACGCACACGATTGTCCATGCTGTGCGTAGTTTTCTATTCGTTTATAATTTTTCGGGATGCGTCCAGGGCAAGGTGGGCGAATTGTTAGCTATTGAGCACCCGTTGGTGAAACCTGCGAAGGCTCAATAGCCCGCAATTTACTTGACTTTTAGAGCTTCTGCGACTGTCCTGACAACCATGGAAGACGCACTCGATTCATCCTCAAAATCCTCCAAAACAATGTCAAGAGATGATACTTTGGTTATTCTATTCCTTTTTAAAAGTTTGTCAATAGAAGTTACCAACACCGTATCAAAGTTAAAATCAAGAGGCATTATCAACATGTCCACGACCGCCTCTTTTTCGATCAACTGTACTTCCACGCTCTCCTTATTTTTTTTAATAATCTTCAGAATCATAATTTTTTAATTTCTAAATTCTAATGCCTAAATCCTAAATAAATCCCAATTACCGAATTCCAAAAAAGTCAGAGATGGACTCTCCTAATGAACTACTAAAATTTTGTTTGATAGTCAGGTATAATTATTACCCCCCTTTTAAACCAATTTTGTTTTAGGAAGGTTGTGGATTGTTAATTACTAAGAGTAGTAAAAAAGTATCTGATGGTCTGTAAACCATTCTCTAATGCATCCGGAGAAAAGACGTCATATGAGTAATTAGCACCACTATTAAGACCAGAGAGTAGCACGGAGTGTTCAATAACCAACACTGGATTTGAAGCCCCCTTTCCATAGGTTGGTGCTGCTAAGTCATAATAATGCACCTCCGATGCCGCAGGCTCGTCGGTTGTCCACGAAATTACAGCAGAATTTGTAGTAATCGCAGAGGCGGACACCGAAGAGATAGTCGGCTTGGTGGTGTCATAACTGAAATAATCGCTATAATCATATACTTCAGGGTGATCCCAATCAAAAACCATAACCCTGTAACCACTGCTCGACGCGGGAAAGAAACATAAATTAGCACATGGAAATTCTATTCTATATGAGTTATTCGAATCAACTATTAAATTCGCAGTATACCCAATGGGATATGAGAGTGGGACAGTTAATGAGAAGTAATTGGGATATTCGTATACAATCTGTGTTCCCTTAAAAATCTTAAACCCGAACTTGCTAATACCAGATGAGGTATAGTAAAAGCTAATGTTCAGATTACCTAAAACTCTTCCGCTCGTGGGCTGGGTCACGGTGATGGGAGCTGGAATTGGTGTCGGGGTAGGAACTGAAGTCGGAATCGGAGTAAATGAGCTTACGGTGCTATAACTAGTATTTCCACTTGAGTCGATAGATTTAACTCTAAAGTAATACGAAGTGGAGGTGCTCAAATTTCTTAGACCTGTTTTATTACTATAGCCTATACTTCCGCTTGCAACCGTAGTCGCCACTTGGGTTAAGGTTAATACCCCCGAAGAAGTACCATATTCAACTAGGCTCGTAGCATTCTCGTTTGTAGTCCAAGATATGCTTGCACTCGTCTCTCTGATATTAGATACCAAGACATTAGAAATAACCGGTAGAGTTGTATCACCCAGTGTAGGTGTCGGGGTGGGGGTAGCAGAAGGTGTGGGTGTGGAAATTGCTGTTGGAGTTGGCGTTAAGATAGGTGTCGGAGTTGGGGTGAATGTTGGCGTAGGAGTTGGAGAGACCACTGAACAATGTCCGACGGTATCACCATGAGCCAGATGGGCTTTTACGGCAGACACGCCAACAGTAAGAGTTTCTGGTTTTAAAGTATTTCCGGGCGGATAGTGACAGATAACCGCTTGCCCAATTTCTTTGAAGCTCGAGCTTGCAGTTACTTCTTCGTGGGATACTTTCTTTCCCTCGCTCACACGTTCGTATTTTGGAACATCTTTAACGGTACCCATAGCATTGCCTTTCGGATACCAATCAAATTCCTTTTTATTTATACAAAATACCTTTTTGAAGAAATCGGGGTCATCTTTAACCGCCTGCTCTCCGCTCGAGTTTACCCAGCGGAGCTTGCCCGAATCTTCGCCATCTATGTCAACGCCATAGACTTTTTGGTCATTGTTTTCGCAATTACGGAATAAGCCGGACGTTGGAAACGTATCCTTTACTTCGGTAGTTACTAGTTTTACGTTGAAAAACCCCCCTAAATGGCCGTAAAATTTAAATATCTCGGGATTTAGAAATAGACGCTTATATCCTGAGTCATTAATAATATATACATCTGGGTCATCGGAAAAGATGGCACTGATAAGATCGCCTTCTTTAAGACCGTAGTCAGCGGGTTTAGCGGCATTAGAATTTGGTATCGCAATAAATAATGCGGCCACAAATACAGATGCAAAAACGACCAAGGAGACGAGTGCTTTAGTGTAATTTTTCATGTGATTATACTATATTCTTTTTACACACTTTGTCTATTGCCTGTCGTTAAGTCCTTGAGGCCAGGCCTCAATCAGAAATCCTCCCAACAAGGCTAAGCATTGTTTTTGTTCCATTGTGGACAACTATTGACCCTCGGCCGGTCAGTATGATATACTCTTAGTATCACTACGAAAAGGACCCCTATACGGTTTTGCTGTATCGGGGGCCTTTTTATTTTCTATTTACTTTTGACCTAACCCAATCTAAATACACTATCTTTGAATTTGTTCTTTTTAGAAGTACCGAACAGCGATTGCTTGGTGATAGAATCGCCAAAAGTTTATTCTTTTCTTGAAGAAACTTTATGAGACTCGCGTAATCGCCATCACTTGAAACAACTACCGCTTTATCAAATTTACTTTCGTAGGTGTCGCGTGCAACTTGCAAGACAAGATCAGCGTCGCAATTACCTTTCACTTTACCATTTCCATCATAGGTTGTTTCCTTAAAGACCAGAGTAAAACCAACTTCCTGAAGATAGGTATAAAGATCTTTATACCGTGGAACTAATCCAATAAAAAGATAAGAGCGTTTAATCTGATATTTATTGTTGAGCCATAATCGAAAACGTTTATAATCCAGCTTCCACCCCAAATCAGCTATGCCCTTGTGTAAATTAGCTCCGTCAATATATGCAAAATTATTTTTGCTTTTTTGGATTTCGAGCATTGGAATTTGTTTAGAAATTAGGATTTAGAAATTAGAAATTCCGTTATGGATTTTATCCATAACGCTTTATGCTTTGTAAAATCCCTAGCCCGACCAGAAGCGACCAGAGACTGCTCCCGCCATAACTGATGAATGGAAAAGGAATTCCGGTTACGGGCATCAAGCCCAGGTCTACTCCCGAACCAACAATGGCGTGAGTGGCAATAATAATCGTCAACCCAATTGCAAAGAGTCTTCCAAAATTAGACGTCATTCGACTCGCAATATTCATAATCCGCGAAATTAAAAAAACAATAGCCGCTAGAATGGCGCCGATACCAAAGAGGCCGAATTGATCGGCTGTGGAAGCAAACACAAAATCGTTATACGGTTCGGGCAAGAAACCATTGGATGTCTGGGGGCCCTTCCCCCAACCGCTTCCAAACCAGTGTCCCGCTCCAATGGCTATTTTTGATTGAATAAGATTGTAGCCGCTGCCATACGGATCGCTCCCGGGATTCAAAAAAGAGACAACCCGTACTTTTTGATATGGTTTTAAGACGAAGTTCCAGCCGATACTGCCGACTATCAACAATAAAACCGCCAAAACAAACAATTGTCGACGATTAAGACCGATCGCGACCAACATTCCAATCCAAACAAAAAACATGATAATGGCCGAGCCTAGATCGGGTTGAATAAGAGTAATACCGATTGGAATCATGCAGTAGAGCCCAGAAACGATAATATGGCGATAATCATTAATATGAATATGACGTTGGGAAAAATACTTAGCCATCAAAACAACTAACGCTAGTTTTACGAACTCGGCCGGCTCGAAAGTTAACCCCCCGATAGATATCCACGCTCTCACGCCCCGAATTGACTGAAACAAGAATGGCATCATCAGCAATACGACCGAAACAATATACAGGACAAACACTGCCACAGAATTATTTTTCAAATACCGATAATTAAAAAACGAGAAAATAGCCATCATAATCACACCTAAAACCACGAAAATAACCTGTTTCCAAAAATATGGATTTTGGGTCCCGCCAATGCCGTATAAGTTAAAAAGGCTAAACAAACAAAGCGCCACCACAGTGGCGAAAAGCGGTCTATCAATACCAGAGAAGTACTGCTTAATAATACTGCTGAAACTTTTCTTGAGTTCCATTTCGTTTTAAAAAATTAGCGTTATTAAACACATTAGTATTAACTTCGGTCTGAATACGAGCATCAGCCGGTAATACAAATGGCCACGTAACTTTAATCGAGCGATTAGTCTGCGAAAGAAACGTCTGAAAGTTGGTCCTATTCGTCGCGATGATTGCCCCCGAACTATCAGTTACGACCATATTGACATCAATTGTATCAAAATCAAAATTAGTATTATTTGTAATCACCGCTTGATAAATAGTTTGACCCATATCATGCATGGTTGCTTCTCTGGTAATAATGAAAGTAATATCTTGCGCCATAGTCACTTTCTGCCAATCAACGCTTTTAATATCCAGTTGGGCCAAAGAGTCATCAGACACACCTTTTAATGAGGTCTGGACGATATATTTTGTCTGACCCGGCAAAATATAGAACGAGTTATTTTGACGTGAAATTTCTTTCCTCGTTGAATCAACGAGGACTAGATCGTAATCGGTTGAATCGGCGCCATAATCAACGTTGGGATTGTAGACTAGCGCCGCCATATCATAATCTCCAATCGGTGTTTTTATTAGTCGCACATCCTGAACAACTAGTGCTTGGATCGATGAAGCGCAGGCCCTACCACACGCCACCGTCCCACAATCGACGCCTTCTTCTTGGCCATTCCTGATGTTATCACTGCAAGTTGGTCGATTTTTAGACCAATAGCTTCCACCCATAATCACAAGAATTATAAGAACATAGATACTACTAATAATAAGTCGTTTCGTCGTTCGATTAAGCATAATCTATCTTAACAAAAGAAAAGGGGGCTTGGTAGCCCCCGGACCACATCGATGGCCGTCACCGAAACATTGAGGAGATAGGTACCGATGCGCAAAGATAGGCTTCCAACTTTCTTCGCACCGCCCGTTGACGCGGACCACCCAGAAATCCGTCAGCACAACACATCCGACAGATAAACATGGCCCGCCCTTGCCTGAACACCTGCTTGCCCTCACAATGAGGACACAGAATTGGCAGTCTCTTTAACTGCCTCTCCACGTAAATCTGCCCAAAAACATCCCGTTGCATTTGAAAACGTGCGCGCTCTAACGTGTACATCAAGATCTTCTTCAGCCTCTTGCTTTGTGAGGGCGTGTTACGGACTACCATACCAATTCAACCTTTCTGGCCGTAAGTCGGCCGTTATAAGTGCTGGAAAGATACTACCATATTAAGATTTTTTGTAAAACACAAAAACCAGTGATCTGGCGGCACCCCGCCTGCTGGCTTGGGCATTTCGTCGCCTTCGCTCCTCAACTACCAACTTCTAAATACCGCACCTTCAGTGCTAGGGCGCCGAACGGCGAAAGTAGGCATCCGCCAACTGGTTTTTGTGTACACAAAAACCAGTGATCTGGCGGCTACCTACTTTCGCCGGATGAGTCCGACTATCATGGGCCTTAAAGGATTTCGTCCCGCACTAAAACAAGCATATGCCACTTCATGCTTCCGCATGAGGCATAACAGAGGATGCTTGTTTGGTGTCGGGACTTCGCTTCTGAGCCTACCCCGCACCGAATGAACAACCAGTCATAATCACTGTAGGGCAGCTACCTACTTTCGCCGGATGAGTCCGACTATCATGGGCTCCGCGAGATTTCACTTCTGAGTTCGGGATGGGATCAGGTGGAGCACTCGCGACATAGCTACCTTACACTAACTACGACACTAACTTTGTTCATTCTGGTGCGGGGTTCGGTCCGCCAACTGGCGGAGGGATCAGGTGGATTATCTAAAGATAGCCACCAAGCTAATGCTTTTGTTTTCTTAAATATTTTAGTTAGAGAATAAACATTTACTGTCTCGCTTCGCGAGATCTCCCGAAGGGAGACATTAAGTTACCAAGAAAACGTCAATCAAACGATTACTCAAAATTATGACTGATTAGTAGTTCTCGGCTAAGCACGTCACCGTGCGTACACCTGAACCCTATCAACCTCGTAATCTACAAGGAGTCTAAGATATCTCATCTTGGGGCCCGTTTCGCGCTTATATGCTTTCAGCGCTTATCGGCACCGAACAT
>JBBTRD010000014.1:0-3129 GCA_038065335.1 Patescibacteria group bacterium
TTGGTTGAATAATCGCACAAGGACACAGAAAAACTATAGAGGTTTAGCCTCTATACAGCGCGGTTAGCTCAGTTGGTAGAGCATCCGGCTTACATCCGGAAGGTCGCAGGTTCAAGCCCTGCACCGCGCACAAATGCAAATTTCTAAAGTCTATGAAGACGAAAATTTACTGGTTATCAATAAACCGGCGGGATTAATTGTTCATCCAAAGAATGCAACCGATACACAAGAAAGTGTTGTTTCTTGGTTGATTAAAGAATATCCGAGCATTGAAAATGTCGGCGAACCTTTTATCGCTTCGGGCGCGGAAAGCCTGCGGGCTGGTATTGTCCATCGGCTCGATAAAGACACCTCCGGCCTGTTGGTTATCGCTAAAAATAATGATACTTTCTACTACTTAAAATCTCTTTTTCAAACTCGCAAAATACAAAAACATTATTACGCTCTCGTCTATGGCCGACCCAAGGAAGGCCATGGGATTATTGACGCCCCCATGGGCCGAGTGGGACTGAAACGGACAATCAAACTGGATGGGAAAAAGCTGATCGATGGAAAGAATGCCGTAACAGAATGGACTATAGTAAAGTACTTTGCCCTGACGCTTCGGTCGGGGCGAGCAGACTACTGTCTGCTCGATGTCGCCCCCAAGACCGGCCGGACCCACCAAATCCGCGTCCATCTTCAATCTATCGGTTGCCCGATTGTCGGCGACCCGGTCTATGGTCCCAAAGGCTGGCAAAAACCGGCCGGACTAACTCGCCTCTTTCTTCATGCTTACAAACTGGAATTTACTACACAGGATGGTAAATCGTTAATACTTGAAGCCGAACTGCCTGAAGATTTACAGAAAGTCCTCTCTGTGCTAGAATAACCGCACATTATGAACGCCATCGCCAAATTTCAATCCACTCTCGAAACCAAGAATAAATTCGAAACCATTAAACCGGGCTGGACTGTTCGCGTCAATCAACGTATCAAAGAAGGCGAAAAGACCCGTGTTCAGGCTTTTGAGGGCATGGTTATTTCTCGCAAACACGGTTCCGAAGCCGGAGGGACTATTACGGTTCGCAAAGTCTCTGATGGTATCGGCGTTGAAAAAACTTTTCCCATTTATCTTCCCTCGATCGAAAGCGTCAAGGTGATCCGTAAAGCCAAAGTCCGTCGCGCTAAACTCTACTTCCTTCGCGACAAAACCAGCAAAGAAATCCGCAAAAAAATCCGCACCGAACAACCCAAAGTCATCACCAAAATCTCAAAGAAAAAGAAAGAAGCCGAAGAAGAAACTGCTTCTCAATAAACCTCTTTTCTGTTAGAATATCTCTCATAATGCGGACGTGGCGAAACTGGCAGACGCACTACCTTGAGGTGGTAACGGGGGCAACCCCATGGAGGTTCAAATCCTCTCGTCCGCACCAGTCAGAGGTTTTGCGCGCGTAGCTCAATTGGCTAGAGCGACCCCTTGACGTGGGGTAGGTTCCCAGTTCGAGTCTGGGCGTGCGCACTCACAGAATCTAAAATCCCCGTATGGGGATTTTAGATATTATAGAATTACTCAACCGTTGTCCGACAACCCAACTAAGAGTAAGCTCTAGGGTAAATGAGATTGATCGACGCTATTAGAAAAATAAGAAAATCATTTTCGGATTACCGTCCGTCTATTGAGGTTTTAATTTCTAGAACAAACCTACTTCATAATCTAAATGAACACAAGAAACACTATCCTCATTTCCTTTTCGTGCCCGTTTTAAAAAGTAATGCCTATGGCCATAGTCTAGTTGAAGTGGCCCAAATTTTAGACAAAGAAGAAAAGGCTTTCTTTGTTGTAGACTCTCTATACGAAGCAATGATACTAAGAAACAAAGGAGTTAAATCCCCTCTCTTGATCATTGGTTATACCAGCCCAAACAATATTAATACCTGCAAATTATCTCGCGTGATGTTCACTGTAACTAGCTGGGACAATACTATTAAAATATTTAAATCAAATTTTAAAAATATTAAATATTTTCACGTTTCAGCTTATGTATCGAGAACAAAATACCTTGCGTTTAAGCAGAAAATACGATAAATTAAAGGACGCTATAGCACAGGATGATCAACGAGGGTTTGCGTATTTACAAAAACAAAGGAAAGCCGGAGTAGCTTAATGGTAAAGCAAGCGCCTGAAGAGCGTTGGAAGGCAGTTCGATTCTGCCCTTCGGCACAATAAATAAAAACCTAATTTAAAATAGGTTTTTATTTATTCTTTTCAATTGTTATCCCCTTTTTGGAGCACATGTGCACATTCTCTATTTCAAAGTTGAACCCCCGTGTTATACTAAAGATGCAAAGGGCAGACCACTTCTAAAATATATCCACAACATGCGAAAAGACAAGGTCCGAGCATATCAATTACGGCGAGAAGGCAAGAGTTATAAAGAGATTAAAAAGACCCTCGGTATCCCCCTGGGTACTATTGCCGGTTGGTTCAAAGACGAAGAATGGTCTCAAAAAATTAGAGACAAACTTGGGGCCCAAGCTTCTCTGGCTTTCCCCGAAAAGATGGCGGCGATACAGAAAGCTAATAAGGCCCGATGGACAAAAAAATATAAAGAATACCGATTAACGGCCGAATCACAATTTTCTCAATATAGAAATGACCCCCTCTTTATATCCGGGCTTATGCTCTTTTGGGGCGAAGGGAATAAATCTCCAAAAGATAGCACCGTTAGACTCGCCAATAGCGACCCAACCATGATTAGAATATTCTATAATTTTCTTATTACCACCATGGGAGTAGACTCGGATAAAATCAAAATACACTTACTGCTATACCCGGACCTCGTTGATGACATGCAAAAATCGTTCTGGAGCAAAGCTGTTGGCATCCCCCTGTCTCAATTCGTAAAATCAACATACATAAAAGGCAAGCGCCCCACACGACGACTATCATATGGAGTTTGTATGATTTATGTATGCAACCGAGAATTGAAGGACAAGATATTGGTTTGGTTAAATCTCTATCAAAAAATTCTTGCTTAATGGTTGTTTTTAAGATAATATATGAGATATAAATTTGCGGGTGTAGCATAGTGGTAATGCGCTTGCTTGCCAAGCAAGATACGAGAGTTCGATCCTCTTCACCCGCTC
>JBBTRD010000015.1:0-1037 GCA_038065335.1 Patescibacteria group bacterium
TTTTGGTAATTAATTCATAGAATTTCTCTGATGGCGTGTAGTAACCAAGCACTTTTCTTGGTCGACTGTTTAAGCTCTGCTCTGCTTGAGCGATCTCTGCGGTACTCACAGCGCTAAAGTCCGTCCCTTTCGGGAAGTACTGCCGAGCTAACCCATTAGTGTTCTCGTTCGTCCCTCGTTGCCAAGGACTTTGTGGATCAGCAAAGAATACTTTAATTTTGGCATCTTCAGTAAACAGCTTGTGCTGTTTCATTTCGCTTCCTCGATCGTAGGTGAGCGTTTTTTTAAACTTCTGGGGAATACGCATGAATGCCTGAGCGAATGCTTTCCGTACCGTGAAAGCATCTTTAGCTGTCAAAGGAACTAGCAAGGTCAATCTCGTTGTACGTTCCACGAGACTCCCCATGGCGCTGGCATTGTTCTTGCCTAAGAGCAGGTCTCCTTCCCAATGGCCCGGAATGATACGGTCTCTAACCTCCTTAGGTCGTTCAGAGATGCTGATGAGGTCTTGAATCCTTTGTCTTCGATAATGGAGAGCGGTTCGGGATAATCTTCGCTTCCGTTCACGACGCAGTCCTCGCATGAGCTCTTTTTTTGAGTTCTCCTTTTGGTAAGCAATACAGGTGCTGGTAGATGGTCTCATGGGATATGCGCATGGTCGTATCATCAGAGTAATCTAGTTTCAGTCGCTCGGCAATCTCTTCTGGAGACCATTCATTTTTTAACTTCACATATACATATTCTTTTAACATATGGTTGGTATCGAGTTTTTTCTTTCGACCCCGGTGTTTCTTTTCTTCGGCCAATTCATGGGCCAGTACCGCTGAATAGCAGTAAGGTCTTTTCACATTTCGATGTATCTCCCGACTGACTGTACTGACTGGTCGCCTGATCCGATAAGCAATCTGGATGAAATCTTCTCGGGCCCAGACACCGGTGCAAATCTTCTCACGATCACCCAATGACAAACGGGAATATGTATTCATCCGCATACTTTACTTAACCAGAGGAGATTGCGCTAGTTTCTTGAACTCACT
>JBBTRD010000016.1:0-11032 GCA_038065335.1 Patescibacteria group bacterium
GAGCGTCTAGATAAAAACCTGTCGCTGGAACAGGTTTATTATCGGTCGAGTCGGGGGTTGGGGTGGAGGGAGCGGAAAACAATGGAAGCGGAGCGAATTGTGATATAATAGCAGGATGATCCCGTTAGAAATTAACTCTACGGGAATATCAAGGTAAACCATTAATTAAAGTTACTTACCAGTTCCATCATCACAAAGCGGTGGACGGCTTGTAAAATTTCTAACGGGATGACATACAAAGAAGGGATTTTGGGGATTCCGAAACAATTTGAGTATAGGCCGGAGGTTATCGGTAAAGATAAAATTCGGCCATTTAAGAAAATTATCGTTTTGGGTATGGGCGGTTCGCGATTGGCGGGAGATGTTTTAAATATGGTTAAGCCCGAATTAGATATCCATATCCATTCTGATTATGATCTGCCGTTGTTGGACGCAGAAACTCTCCGAAACTCGCTTATTATCGCTAATTCTTACTCTGGCAATACCGTCGAGCCCATTTCCGGCGCGAAAATGGCCATTGAGCGAGGCCTCAATCTCGTTATTATTACGACAGGCGGGGAGTTACTTACTGTGGCCCAAGAGAAGCAAGTTCCCCATGTTCTCTTGCCTCATACCGAATTACCGCCTCGGATGATGTTGGGACATGATTTAATGGCGATGGCTACCCTTGTCGGTTTTGATATTGGCGAATTGACATTATGCCAGCGCATTGATGCCGGGGTGTTAAAATCCGAAGGCAGTCAAATCGCGCAGCAAATCGGTTCAGCTATTCCGCTTATTTATACATCGGAACGGCTAAATCAACTTGGGTATATTTGGAAGATTATCCTGAATGAGACCGCCAAAATCCCCGCGTTTCATAATAAATTACCGGAAGCTGACCATAATGAAATTGCCGGCTTTCAGAAAACCCAAATCGGGCAATTTCACGCCATCTTCTTGGAAAACAGATTGGAACACCGTATTGGTCAAAACATGGAGCTTACTATCGAGTTGTTAGAAAAAAATAATATCCCCGTCTCCGAAACTATTTTGAAAGGGGACTCTCTTTCTGAACAAATTGTTTCCTCAATCATCCTTGCCCACTGGGTGGCTCTGGAATTAGCCACAATAAACAATATCGAACCGCTCGCGATTCTTGAAATAGAAGATTTTAAGAAAAAACTTCAGAGTTAAGGCGTTGTTCCCGTCGTCGATTGTCCGGCCGGCAATCCCGGCAGATCAAATTTTCCGCCGACTAAATCGGGATTGATTGTGTTAAGAATTAACCAAGCGGAGAAAAGAACTAAAGCGCCATAAACGGCGTTTTTCATTATTTTTTTCGCGTTGGCGACGTTGCTCGAATTGCCCGCGGCGGTGAACCATAAAAATCCGGCATAGAAAAAGCGCACAAAAATGACCAAACCAATCAATCGAAGCGACCAAGTAAATATCGCTTCAATGAGTTGGCCTAAATCAGTCGGCAAACCTTCACTGGGCACCGGAAGAGTCGTTGACGGAGGAAATGGGGCGACTGGAGCGCCAGAACCACTGCTTGTGTCACCGGTGTCGGTACAGGCGTCTCCGCATAAATCTACACGCGTTGAATCGGCAGGGATGGTTTGAACTACTAATTGGCCTCTATCTCCTTGAAAGGCCAGCACAAAGTTATTATTAGCGTACGCAATACTGGCCAAACCATACGGCGCTTTAGCGCTAGTAATAATACTTTTCCGCTCTCCCCAAGGCCTAATCAGACCGTAACAGTTACCGGTAGTATTGTTAATGCAAGTAGTTGTCGCGATCCAAGGTTTGTCATTTACTGCAACAATTTTGACACTCCCTTCTTTTGCCGGAGATGTCGCTGTGAGTTCAATATCGATACTATCGGGACTTATGCCATGAATAGAGCCATCATCTCCGGCATAAACAATATAACCATTGTAAGTATCCGTGGCCGTAACGGGAACTTCGGCTGGACGTTCTTCTGATAAAGTGTCTCCGTCCCAAATACAAATAGACGTGTTATCCTTGCAGGCCGTAACCAAAATGTTGTTGCTGATAGACGGATGATAACCCATCTCGTCGGAATTTTCTAAAATCTTATTATCTTTCACAATTCTGCCTCCTCCAATAGAAATCCAGTGGCCGTCTTTGGTGGCAAAAAAATTACCGGCCACCAGACTAGGGTCGTCGGCGGTGCGTTTTGGTATCCATTCGCCAATTTTTACTTCATAACGATAAAAAGTTAAGGTACTGCCAAATTCGCACACAAAAGAGAGAGTGTCGGGTTTAATCCAAGCGCCGCCTAAACATCGATGAGAAACCGTTAAATCTACCGGATCTTTAAAATTCCAAGTTTGTTTGGTTTGTAAGTCGGTCACAAAACTGTCGCCCCAATTTCCATAAGCGACGTACTTGCCATCGGGAGACAAATTCGGCCACCAACCATTTGCGCTACTAGCGTTCCAAACGCTGGTCGGTGTCGTGGGAGTAACATTTTTTAAATCAACGGCACTGGAACCGAGTGGTAGCGGCGGGGGAACTACTTCTCCGCCACCGCTGGCGCCACCGGTCTCTGAACCCCAAGCCACTATCGCTAATTTTGGACCAAAAGTGTCAAGAAAACTTTTTTCTACTCCCGCGTCCAGAAAATTTTGCATATTGTTCGATCCAAGATTATAGGCCGCGCGAGTATGGAAGGTCCAAGCCGCGGCGCCGGCGCTCTTGGCTCGAGTGACGGCTGTCGTAAAATTATCGGCGGTTAAAGTGCTTCCGGAAGACCACTTTTCCGGTTCGCCAAAATAGATTGGCTTGCTGGCCGGCGCGATACTATTAACGCGAGCGCCGGTTTGGCTGTACCAGTCTGCATCTCGTTCGTCATGGTAGTTGATAATGTCAAGATTGGCGCTCGTGGCGATGGAGATCGCTTCGGCCGGGCTGGCGCCACAGGCAATGGACGCGCTTACCAAAGCAGAATTTGATGCCCCCTTGACGGCGTTCCTTATATCTAAAACATCACCCGCGGTCAAGTTGTTACAGTTGTATTCGTTTTGGATATCATAAAAAATATTTTTGTAACTACTCAAAGCTTGAACGGTAGAAACAATCGCCTTTTTGTAATTAGCCAAAGAAAGCTGTTCTATTTCTTTAGCAAAACTGACATCCACGACCAGCCCTTTGCTGTTAGCTTTTTCAACAACTGTTTTTAATTTTGCCAGTTGGGTTGAACGGAGTGTTCCGTCGGCAGGATTCATCAGAGTGTCGTGGGGCCGATTCGTATCACTGTATGGTCCCCACCAGTTAGGAAAGATTCGAATACCATCAATGTTTTTTGATTTCAAATAAGCCAGATCGGAATCTAATGTTTCATTTGATGCACGCAAAGCGTCAAAGTAAGAAATAAATGTTAGAAACTTAGCCGAACCATTAACCGTAAATTTGTTGCCATTAATTCCGAGAGTGAGCGCTTGAACATTATGAAAGAGGAAAAAACTAAACAAAACCACCGTCAGGCACACAATGATTTTTAATTTTCTGAACATTAGCTTAATTATATAGGAATTAACTTTACAAGTCAGGGCGGATATCCACTTTTATTTGTGGTACAATAGAAAGGATGTTAAGCAGAGAAAATACGACATATTTTGCCATGCTTTTAATTCTCGCCGCGATAATTATATCGGGATTGTGTTTTGGTATTTCCGCGCGGGCGGCCATCACCGATGATGTTAATCAAAAAAACCAGCAGATTGAGGAGATTCAGCGCCAGATTGAACAATATCAACAGCAGATAGATACTATTCACGATCAGGCCCTCACTCTTCAAGGTCAGGTAAATACTTTAAATGCCCAGATAAACAAGATAACCTTGGAGTTGAAGAGTTTAAATTTATCTATTATCAGCACTAATCTTAAAATTAACGATACCCAATCAAAAATAACCGCCGCCGAAATAAAAATAGAAAAAGACCAGTCGGCTTTAGCGCAGTATCTTCGTGTTGTTTATCAAAATGATCAAGAGTCTTTAACCAGTATTCTTGTTAAAAATAGCACACTCTCTAATTTTTTTAATGAATTAAATAGCGTTAAAACTATCCAAGATCAACTTAGAATAACGATTGACAATGTTATCGGTTTGAAAGATTCACTGGAACAACGGAAACAGGACCTAGATGATCAAAAAGCCGACCTGGCCAAAGAGCAAACTCTTGTGGCCATTGAAAAGAAAGGTTTAGATTCTATTAAAGCCCAGAAGGACAAATTATTAAAAGATACCAAAGGTCAAGAATCTAAGTTTCAAGAGTTGGTTAAAAAATCGAAAAAAGATATTGAGGCCATTCGCGCCCAAATCAGTTATTTGCTGCAAAATGGCGTGAGCGCCGAAGATGCCGTTAAATATGGCCAATTGGCCGCGATCGGCGCGGGGATTCGTCCAGCGTTTCTGCTTGCCGAGCTTGAACAAGAAAGCGCCCTAGGGAGCAATGTCGGAAAATGTTACATCGTGGACAAAACTAGTGGCGCGACACGCCGAGTGACCAACGGCCAAATCTACGCTAAAGGGATACATCCCACTAGAGACTTGCCTTTATTTTTGGCTATTACGGCCGAACTTGGTCTGAATTCTTTTCAAACCCCGATTTCTTGCGGTTCAGGCTGGGGTGGAGCAATGGGCGCGGCTCAATTTATTCCGTCTACTTGGATGGGATATCGGGAAACGGTTTCCAGATTGACGGGGCATAATCTCGCGAATCCATGGAATATTGAAGATGCTTTCGTGGCGGCGGCGGCGAAACTTTCCAGAGACGGAGCCAGTAGTCAAACTCGGGCGGGCGAGGTAGCCGCCTCTAAAAGATATTATTGCGGAAATGCCGCCAGTAAAAAGTCTGGTTGTGTTAATTACGCTAATTCCGTTCAACGTTTGGCCGATAATATCCAACAAAATCTTTAAATTTATGCAAGCTGCAAAACCGAAATTGTTACTCGTGGTGCTCTGCGCCGTTTTCGCGTTATTTATTTATGCCTTGGGGGCACAGGCTAAAAGTATTTCGTTAATAGTAAATTTGTTTTCTAAAAAACAAATTGAAATTGTTATTGTTTCTCCGATACCGACGCCGGTGTCGTGGACCATGGCTCAAAAAATTATTGAAGCCAAAAATCTTTTAAAGGATGTTGTTTTAACGGTTGGAGAAAAGCCCATCGCTTATACAGAAACACGTTACATGTTGGTGAATGGTAAATTAGCGCCGACAATAAAAAGTTTCAAAGAACCCGAAAAACAGATTGCTCTGGCGGTCCTCAATACCTCTTCGGGCCAGATTCAGATTGTAACTATTATAAAACGGGGCGTCGAATTAGTTGCTCCGGCGGGTTTCAATATTGACATTCTTCGTCGTCCGAACGGAATTATTTGGAATGGCTGGAATACGGCTTATAAGGTTAATAGTCCTGCCCATAGTGTCGTTATCGCCAATGTTTATCCAAATGAAACGGATACAAAAGTTGCTGTTCCCGCCGGAGGCGGGTCCGCCTCCGGCGGAAAGGGCAAAACAGGTTACATTACCCAGCGAACCATAAAATATCAGTTATACGCGCCATATAGCCCCGATTTACACTCGTTTGATTTGGTCAAGTCCGGTCAAGATTATACTGACGCCGTCATTATTAAAGCTTTCAGTGATCTTCGCGTGGCTGGCGTAAAATCTCGCGCGATTTCAGGCATGTTAGTGGCCGATGTTTTTGCTTCACACTCTGAATTTTTTAGCCGGATTCCACTTCTTGAACAGACAGATCTTACTGAATTTCAAATTGATCCCCAGAATACCATTGAACGAGCCCAAGTTATCATTGGCGCCAATCAAGACCAAGCTTTTAGCATGACCTGTAATAGTTCTAGCGCTTGTGGCTGGCTCCAATTTACACCCAAGACGTATACTAATATCGTTAAAAATTATCCGTCAGCTAAATTAATTAAAGATTTTAAAATTGGCGCGGCCGATCATTTAAATTCCATGAAGTCCGCTATTTTACTCTATGATGAAAACTTAAAGGGTCTTATTAGAACTAATGGTCAAAAAGTATTGACTGATCCGAAACTAGAAGAATATTTAGCCGCTTCATATAATGGTTCACCAAGTCGCGCGACGAAATCTTTAGCCGCTTCAATTCTGGCCAGTATTGAGGATTGGATAAATGCCTTAAATAGTAAAAAAGGCGGTTTAGCTTCCGAAACGCTTGGCTATATGGTTAAACTTCGTTATTTGCAGCAGTATATGTCGTCATCCTTAGCAACTACTTCGAGTCAGTAATCCCGTTTGAATAGAAGACGATTTTAGGATAGAATATGGATTCTATGAATCGTCAAGTAAAAAATAAAATAGTTTATGTGGCCATGTCGGGAGGGGTGGATAGTTCCGTGGCCGCGGCCCTGTTAAAGAAACAGGGTTTTAACGTGATTGGTGTTTTTATGAAACAATGGTCTCCGACAGGGCACGATATGCCTTGTATTTGGAAACAGGAGCGGGAAGATGCGATGCGAGCGACCGTGGCTTTGGGTATTCCATTTAAAACGTGGGATTTTTCTAAAGAATATGGGAAAGAAGTGGTCTCGTATATGATTCGCGAATACCGAGCTGGCCGAACACCTAATCCCGATGTCATGTGTAACAAAGAAATAAAGTTCGGTTTATTTTTAAAACGAGCTTTAAAAGAGGGCGCCGACTATATCGCCACCGGTCATTACGCTCAACGTAAAGGGTTACGTTTGTTTCAGGCAAAGGACCAGAATAAAGACCAATCTTATTTTTTATGGACGTTGACGCAAGAACAATTGAAATACTGTTTATTTCCGGTGGGGGATTTACTAAAGCCCGAAGTTCGGAAATTGGCTAAAAAATTTAAATTACCCAATCATGCCAAAAAAGACAGCCAAGGTGTGTGTTTTATCGGACAATTAGACATGAAAGAATTTTTGCTTACTTACATAAAACCAAAAAAAGGAAAGATTTTACTATCGAAAGGACCCGCCTTCGCTAAAGCTTCGGCGAGGCAAGTCGGCACACACGATGGTGTTTATTACTACACAATTGGCCAGCGCCACGGATTAGATATTAAAGACGGCGCCGGGCCTTATTATGTCGTGGCTAAAGATATTAAAAAGAACATTATTTATGTCGGTCCGGACGTTCAAGTTGTGGCAAATAAAACCAAAATCAGAGAATTTAATTGGTTGAACAAACCCAATCCGCCTGTCCGTTTAGACGTGAAAGTTCGTTATCGAACAAAATCGGTCAAAGCTCGGATAGATACAAGGGGCACCCTTGTATTCGAAAATCCAGAACGCGCGGTTACTTCCGGTCAGTCAGCCGTGTTTTATCGAGGCCAAGAGTTAATTGGCGGGGGAATCATCCACTAAACTCAAAAGACTGGTGCCGGTCATTTCCGCGGGCGCGGGTATTTCTAATAATTCCAAAATCGTCGGCGCGACATCGGCCAGAAGACCGCTGGCTTGGCTTAGTGATTTAGTAAGTTCTTCAGTCGTGCGTTGACGTTGAAATTCACGGGCAATGAGATGAAACGGCACGGGGTTATCATTGTGTTTTGTTTCCGGAGCGCCCGTATTTTTATAAATCATTGATTCGGCGTTGCCATGATCGGCGGTAATGAGCATAATTCCGTCTTTCTCTAAAACTTTTTCTCTAATCAAATCGAGGGCGGTATCAACGGCTCGTATGCCTTGAATAGTGGCTTCAAGATTGCCAAGATGAGCCAAGATATCACCGTTGGCAATATTAACGACATAAAAATCGTATTTATCTTGATCTAGTTCCGTTACGATTTTGGTCGCGATATCACCCGCTTTCATTTCAGGGTGTTCTGTCGGATTTTTGAGAGATTCAATAAAGAAATCAACTTCGCCTTCATAAGGTGCATTCCGAAGACCATTAAAAAAGAAAGTCGCGTGGGCATATTTTTCAGTTTCAGCGACATGAAGATGCTTCTTGCCGTTGGCGCTCAAAACTTCAGAAAGGCAATGGTTAATCAATGGTGGCGGAAACAGTACATGTAGAAGCGGTGAATCGGTGTATTGAGTCATCGAAGCGATATAAAGATTGGTTGGCAATACGCGTGGAAATTTATCAAATGATTCGTCAGTGAAGGTTTGAACAATTTGACGCATTGAGTCTTCACGAAAATTAAAAAATACAATTGCATCATTTCCTTTAATTCTGCCCTCACTGACCATGGTCGCGGGAATGTCGCCGTCGTGTATGTTTTGACTATAATAATTCTCGAGTGTTTTAAACATGTCTTCACTGGCCGTACCCTTGCCTTGAACGAGTAAATTATAGGCAATTTCGGTTTTTTCCCAATTATTATTGCGGTCCATGGCGAAGTCTCGACCGATGACAGTGGCGAGGTGGTCTAATCCACCCTGGCCGGGCAGGCCGATTTGATCCGAAAGTTTTTTAAGAGTATCGCTTGCTTCTTTGAGACCCGAATCTCGGCCATCGGTAAAAAGATGAATTTTGTATGGCAAATTATTATCTTTTGCGAATTTTATCAAAGCGATGAGGTGATTTAAGTGGGCGTGCACGGCCCCGGAAGTTAGGAGACCGACAATATGAAGCGTGGTGTTGTTGGCCTGAATATGGCGAGCTGCTTCTTCGAGAATAGGGTTTTTAAAAAATTCGGCCGTGTCGATAGCTTTGTTGATGCGCGTTAAATACTGAAAAATAATTCGGCCGGCGCCAAGGGTTAAGTGGCCAACTTCGCTATTGCCTGATTCACCATAAGTCATGCCAATTGCCGGCCCCGAGGCCTGCAGGAGCATGGATGGATAATTCTGAAAAATATCATCCAAAATCGGCGTGCCCGCGTTGGCAATCGCATTGCCATTTGTATCTTTCGAATATCCCCAGCCATCTAAAATTGTCAGCACAATCGGTCGCATGAATACAGTATATCAGATTTTGCTCCCTCCACCCCAACCCCGACACCAAAGAGCTCCGGCTCCGTGTCGGGGCTCTTGTTTTAAGCATCTAAAAAGAAGGCAGCTTTGCTTTGGTAATTTTTCTCACTCCGCAGACAAGGCATCTGATGCGAGATGGCCTGATAGATTCCAATAATCATAGGTCGAGCGCCAAAGCGAAGCTTTGGAGGCAAGCGAGGGTTACCTGTGATTATTGGTTTAATCTATCAGAGCTATTCTTGAGGAGGATGACGCCGTCGAGGACCAGGGAGAAAAATTACTAAAGCAAAGCTGTCTATAACCTAATTTGCCCAGTAATACAACAATGGCTTGCTCTCAGCTTTTAGTATCTGTAAAAACAGATACTTTGCCATTGTTGATATACTGGGTTTGCATAAAATCTTAATTTTCGGTATAGTAGGATTATATTTTCCTTAATATTAGCTAGAAGCACCAAAATGGTTTTTCTAACTCTATCAACCAATGACTATAGTTTTATCAACGCTTGTGGCGGGAGTTTTGGGTATCCTCTTTGGCGGTCTAATTGGCTACTTTGCTCGACAGTTTCTGGCCTCTAAAAAAGCCGCTAACGCGGAATCTCGGGCCCAACAAATTCTTAATGAAGGCAAATCGCAGGCCCAAGATATTATTCTTGAGGCCAAAAACACGGCTTTAAAGACTCTCGAAGAATCAAAGAAGGAAGAAAAAGAACGTTCGGCTCAACTTTCGCGTATCGAAAGTTTGTTGACGCGTAAAGAAGACGAACTGGAACAAAAATCCAAAGGATTAGAGCAAGAAAAAGAACAACTTAAATCAAAAGCGGTTGAGGTTATCGCGCTGAAGACTCAAGTTGAAGAAACTCATGCTCGTCAGATTGTTGAATTAGAACGGGTGGCCGGTTTAACTCGTGAAACGGCCAAAACGGAATTAATCACAAAAATCGAAGAAGATTCAAAAGATGAGCTTTATCGCAAGATTCACAAACTTGATCTCGACAATGAAGAAGAAATAGGAAAGAAGGCCCGCGAAATTGTGACTCTGGCCGTTCAACGTTATTCTGGTTCCCACATTTCTGATTCGATGACTACGGTGGTGAATCTGCCGTCCGACGAAGTAAAGGGTAAAATCATCGGCAAAGAAGGCCGGAACATCAAGGCCATTGAACGATTGACGGGCGTGGATATAATTATTGATGACACACCCGAGGCCTTGGTTATTTCTGGTTTTGATCCGGTCCGGCGCCAAATTGCTCGGATTGCCATTGAAAAATTAATCGCTGATGGCCGGATTCATCCCGCTAAAATTGAAGAAGAAGTGGAAAAAGCGAAAGATGAGATGAACGCCAAAATCAAGGAAGAAGGGGAAGCGGCCTTGTTTGAAACTGGCGTGGGCCCTGTTGATCCAAAATTGACGCATCTGCTGGGTCGTTTGGCTTTCCGAACTAGTTTTGGGCAAAATATTTTGCGTCATTCCGTGGAGATGACTCACATTGCTGGTATGTTGGCTTCAGAATTAGGCGCGGATGTCTCTCTCGCCAAGAAAGGCGCTTTGTTCCACGATATCGGCAAAGCTCTTGATCATGAAGTCCAAGGCACTCATGTGGAAATCGGCCGAAAGGTTCTGCAAAAATTCAATATGGATTTGCGGGTGATTCAAGCCATGGAAGCGCATCACGACGAATACCCTTACGCGATTTTAGAAGCGCGAATTGTGCAAGCGGCCGACGCTATTTCCGGCGCTCGGCCCGGCGCCCGCAAGGACACCGTTGAAGTTTATTTGAAACGCTTAGAAGAATTAGAGCGCATCGCCACCAGTTTTGAAGGCGTTGAAAAATCATATGCCATTCAAGCGGGACGGGAGTTGCGTATCTTTGTCACTCCAACTCGCATTGACGATTTGGGCGCTATCAAACTCGCTAAAGACGTGGCTCGCAAAATCGAAGAAGAAATGAAATATCCCGGCGAAATTAGAGTAAATGTTATTCGGGAGACGCGCGCTCTCGAATATGCTCGTTAATTTTTTCGTAACCATTCCTCGTCCGCCAGACCCCTTCAAAATCTGCTCGGAGCAGGAACAAAAGAG
>JBBTRD010000017.1:0-2330 GCA_038065335.1 Patescibacteria group bacterium
TTTTTTCCGGTCGGGTATTAATTTTTCCTTTCAAATGAATCACCCACTCCGAACGCAACTGACTGGCCAATTCGTGAATATTTTTATTGGCCGGCGAAAAGACTATCTGGGCAATCCCACTCCGGTCACGAATATCAATAAAAATCAATTTACCGTGATCTCGTCGCGTATGGACCCAGCCACAAACATCCACCGTCTGTCCGACCAAGTCTTTAATATCAACAATAGAAGTCCTTTGCATTTTTATATCTTAACACAAAAATCCGCCGAAACAAGCGGATAAATACAAGATTAGACCAAATAAGAATCGACGGCCATTTTTAGAATTTCCCGTTTTTCCAAAGATTTTTTCCAGATGCTATTTGACCGAGCACCGTTAATGGTAACACCGGGAGTAAAGTTGACAAATTTCTGAAATTTTATGAGGTTTTCTTTTCGACTGATATATATTTCATAATATTTTTCATCTACTCGGTTTTGAATTGTAAACTCTGAAAGAAGCGTGGATACAATCTTCAAAATATTAAGAGAGTGCTGATACCCTCTGATCAGCCGTCTTTTAGCTGAATAAGAGACACAGCCCTCGTCATCAAAAAATGATTTTAGAAAAGAAAGTTTTTCTTTTTCTGACGCATCGAAAATATAGGTTTGTAACTCATCTCTCTTTCTTCGAAGAAACGCCACAATCTCGACATTATGATACGCGACCCTTTTCACACCGCCAGAACTATTATATTTTTTGTAATCAGATACTCCGAGAATTTTATTCATGGATTTTATAATTCCGTTCAAAAGAGTTTCATTTCGATTATAATAAGTACAAGAGCCCCGAGTAATCTGCCCATCAAACAAAAAATGAGCCACAAGATTTACAAAATCTGGGTCCCATTTTTCTGGCTTCTTAAATGTATAACTTTTAACACTTTTCCCTCGGCGAGAATCTGACACTTTCTTTTGAAGTTCCTGAGATATCAAGCGTAATTTATATTTCAACGCATCGGACTTTGGCACTGACTGAATGTGATGAAATATGGTTGTTTTAGAAAGTCCTGTTTTGTTCTGAATTTCAGTTAACGTTAAACCATCTCTCCTCATCTGAATCATCTCACTAATTAAAACTGAAGAATGTCGCATGTGCGCCCGGGAGGACTCGGACCTCCAACAAACGGATTAAAAGTCCGCTGCTCTACCAATTGAGCTACGGGCGCAATCGCATGTTTAACAACTAATATAGCACAAAAATAGACGCCCAACAATCGCTCGATGTGTAATTTTCTCGAAGGTCACTCCGCTTATCTCGTAGCCCTCCATCTCGTCAGAATGCGGACAGAAATTTGGCACCCGTTCCTCCCTTCGGGATTTTCCGGCCTAATTTCTGTTACCCGCATTCTTTCCTCAATGTTCGGTACGAGAAAGAGCGTCGTTTATTCTCGAAAATTACACATCTTCGCTACTCATTCTTTAATGCACAAAATTGAACATATTGTATAAAAACAAAAGCCGTCCTTCTCCACGCATGGGGAGGGACGGTTCGGTAGCCGAACTTGTCCTAGTCGATGATGTAGTACGGCATGCCACCGGGCAGAGCCAACCACATCTCCCTCGGCAACTGGGACTGAACCTTGCCGATCCCAATGCCGAGCTGGAAGAGCTGCTCCATGCGCTGATGAAAGCCCGTCCACTGATTGCCGTGCTTGTCGTTGCAGGCATTCAGGAACGACCATCCGCCACCGCCGGACTTCTTGAACTCGTTGGGAAGCTCGTCCAACATCGCCTCGATCTCGGCCTTGTGGCTTTCCAGACGCTCGGGGTGAAACCCGACGGTCGTGGTAATACCCTCGGCTTTGACGTGCTTGCTGGTATCCTCGCCGTCCTTGAACAGACAGTCCATGAAGACTGCGTTGACCTGCTCGGGGTTGAGTGTTGTTTGCGTGTCCATCTTTACTGTCTCCTTTTAGTTTTGGAATGTACAGTTTTTGAGCCAAAACACCCAGCCACTATTCTATCGTACTAATACTGTTATGTCAAACCAAACGTAATATCCCAAACTAAGCGAGGCCAGAGCCATTTGAAAGACTTCCCGCAGGCCTTTCAGCTCCTCAATATTCGGCGATAGCCGGCCAGATGCCATTGAGGTTCCCGGTTTGAGTCATCAAACTGTTGGACCGAAATAGCCATTGGCATAGATGGTGCTGGGTGAAAGGCCGAGGGAAGGCGCGAACCTTCGCTGGAAAGGTGAGACGCCGGTCTTTCAAATGGCTCTGGCCGAGCGTCTATTTAGAACCGAGTGCTTCTTCTAGAATCCTTTTCAATTCAGCGGTATCGATTTT
>JBBTRD010000017.1:2430-6501 GCA_038065335.1 Patescibacteria group bacterium
GAGGCGTAATTAGCGCGCGAGAAAGCAATCACTTCGTCTTGATGAGATTCTTCCATTGACTTCAGTGAATCGCTTGTTCGAGCGGAAAAACCTTTAGAGGTAATGCCGTTGACCATAAGTTTTAAATACATCTCGCGCTTGCCAAGATTAACGATATCGGATGCCATAAAATCCGGAGCATACCACTTTTCCAGAAATTCCGCGTCTTCCGCGCCGACCCTAAAAGTCACGATCGTGCCGACATTGCCGAAAACGGCGTCACGAACCTCTTCTTCCATTTGAGTGATATACTGATGAGCCACAATCAGGCCCAGATGATATTTGCGGGCTTCGGACAAAATATTGGCAAACGATTCGGTCGCAAAATTCTGAAATTCATCAACGTAAAGATAAAAATCACGCCGATCTGGTTCCGGCGTATCCACTCGAGACATCGCCGCCAGTTGAATCTTGGTAATCAGTAAAGCCCCGATAAGACGCGAGGCGTCCTCGCCAATAGCGCCTTTAGATAAATTGACGATAAGAATTTTGCCTTCATCCATGATTTTACGAATATCAAGTTTGGTGCCAACTTGGCCGATAATATTCCGAATAACGTTGTTGGAAGTAAATTGGCCGACTTTGTTTTGAATGGCCGCTGTCGCTTCGGTGGCAAATTTATCGGCGTACTTGGCAAATTCTTCGGTCCAAAAGGCTTTAACAATCGGGTCTTTTAAATTATCCACGACTTTTTTGCGATATTCTTTAGAAGCCATCAAACGATTGATGCCAAGAAGGGTTGAGTCGGGATATTCAAGCAGAGCCAGAATGGTATTGTTTAAAATATATTCCATTCGGCCGGACCAGGCATCCGCTCCCCAGAGTTTTTTAAACACGCCCAAAAGACCGGAGGCGATTAAATGGCGGTATTCGTAATCAACTTTTTCCAAGACGTTAAAAGCGATTGGGTAAGCCAGGTCGGCCGGGTCAAAATAGATGACGTCTTTGATGCGATGCTTGGGGATAAAATTAATCAGCGCTTGAGCGCCATCGCCGTGGGGATCGAGAAAGGCCAGTCCCCGGCCTTCTTCAATATCCTGAATGGCCATGTTTTTTAGAAACTCGGACTTGCCCATCCCGGTCGAACCCAGCACGTACATATGCCGGCGACGATCATCAGTTTTAATACCAAAGCGCTGCTTCTCGTTTCGGAAGTTCGTTTCACCTAGAATAAGGATTTGATTATCAGTCGGCAGCATAAATAAAATTTAAAAAATAAAATCTAAAATCTGTCTGAATTTTTTAGTTTTTAGATTTAATATTTGAGATTTCATACGGTTGGTATCCCCGCCGGAGCTTCGCCTTTTTTGGTTTCAATGCGGGGCAGAGACGGAGTTTTGACTCCCACGTCCGGAACGTGAAATATTGTCGTCAGTTCCTCGGTATTCAAAACTAACGGCTTGTCGGGAAAGGAGCGGTTTCGGTAACGGGAATATATTTTTTTCTTGTTTTCCAATGACCGCACCGCCCTATTAAAACCTTTGGTGATATCGGTCGAAATACCGGGTTTAAAACCATTGAGGGCTTGGGTGGAAAATTGCTTGAACGCGCCGGCGATACTGCGCATTCGGCCATCACTGTATTTATCAAGCGGAGCGATATAGACCATTCGAATTCCGGCTTCAAAGGCGAGCTTGGCTGTGCCTCGTTCAATAGTTTTGACCGTTTCCTGAATACCGGGATTGAGTTGGTTAAAAGGTTTTTCTTCTTTTTTCTTTTCTTCTTCTTTTTTCTTCGGTTCTGCTGATTCATAAATGCTACCGACGACAGAATGAGTCCCGCTCTCAATGCCGGTAAAAACCGAACCGACAAAGGTGGTTTCTTTCTTTTCTTCTCGGCCCATCAATTCATCAACGGCCGCTTTGCCCTTTTTAATCCAAGCATCCCCCGTCGAACGAGCTAAAATCTGAATGCCGAAAAATTCAGAAAGACCCATCTGACCTAATGTTTCCGCAACAGGAGCGAGCGGGTCAATGCGCCGGACATCATCTTTGCCCGCGCCTTCTTCCTCAAATTCGGGATAAGTCTTAATCGGAAAAATATCTTCCTTAATGAATATCAGCTCAAGAGCGTTTACGTTGACATCCTCGTAAGACAAGGAGGACGGAAAACGTAGCATATAATCTTCCACCGGAGTTAGCTCTGCTTCAGAATACTGGGCGTAAATTTGGGCCTCCACCAGACTTTTATATTTTTCAATTACTCTGATATATAAATGAATCTCTCCGCCTGACCCGACAATTTCTAGAGCGAGCCAGTCCGGCACTTTGCCCTTAAAATATGCGTCTCGCCATTTTTTGTATTTTTCCCAAAGATTTTTGGGCGGCAAGCCCTGACCGACAACATGAAGACCGGCAAAAATCTGTTCCATGGCTTTAAGACTCTTGTGGGCATCAATGGGAATCCTTAGCTCATAGGTTATCCATTTTAAACCAGCCCTGTAGACCCGTTGATTGTAGTGCTTGAGGGCTTCCAGATAAGCAAATACCAGCGCTAGCGGCGTCCAAATCCACCAATAGGCCACGACAAACCAGAACGCGATGAGAACCGCATTGGCCACATTCGACAAAGCTAGAATAAATAAATCTATCATCCCGTACGAAGTGGCCCCGCTGAGGTCCTCCGGACTCGCGCCTGGGGCGCGAGCGAGACTTCGTACGGGATCACTACCCTAGTATACTACTTTTTGGCCTTAAATTAAAAGGCTATTTCTTGAGGTCATAGGTTCCGTCGGGATTCTTCACGAAAGTCTTGGAATCCTGAAGATTGAGCAAAATGGTATTTTCTTTGACCATGCGCGCATCTTTGACTTTGGCGATAAGAGCGATTCTAGTCATAGGTTTAGTTGAACTCTTCAAAACATCCATCAAAACATCTTTGACCGTCCCGGCGCGATAGCCCCATTCCGACAAGGCGTACATTCCGCGGCCGACAAGAATAAAACGATCATCTTTAATAAGCTCATTATGAACCGTCTGGACGTTGGCTTTCTTATTGCTGAAACCGGAAGCGTTAATTAAGGAAGCAATGTCGCTGAAGTGTTGAGGTTTAGTTGATTTCTTAAGAACCAAGAAGGCCTTATCGCGAACACCCTTGGGTTTGATTTCAGACCAAGAGGCCAGACCGACTTCATTAAAGATATTGGAACCAAGATTTTTAGAAATGGCCATCACCAGATTAATATCCGCTTCCGATAGCGGTTTGCCGGTAGTCGAGAAACTGGGCACGTCATGTTTTTGGGCCAAAAAGGCAAAATCGGAATTGGAAACAACGCGATCAACTTTTTCGAGAACCTTAACCAAAGAATCAGCCGTATTAGTAAAGGAAGTCAAAGTGGCATTACTAACTGCCCAGAAAGAATTAAAATCGTCGTTTTCCGGAAGACGAGCCAGTTCGTTGCTTAGTGACAAAAGGAAGACCAACGAGCTATTGTTAACGTTGTCGCTATCGCTCCCGCTAAAAGATTTGAAAAGGTCGCGCTCCTGAATGACACCGCCACGTTCGTTTAAAATATCCCGAGCCAAAACAATATAACGCTTCACGTCCGAATGATCAGCCGCGACAAGACGAAGCTGGGTCAGAGTTGATTCTTCAATCTGGCGGACACGTTCGCGGGTAATACCGTAGGAAGCGCCGATTGATTCAAGAGTCTCCTTTTGGCCTGTTTTCAACCCAAAACGACGGGAGATAATATCCTTATTACGAACCGAAGTGTTTTTAAGCAAATCGGCAACGGTCTTTTTAATATTGACTGCTGTGTTGTTGCCCATAAGTGTCTCTGTTCCTAGGCTTTTGAGGCTTCAGAATGTAGTTATTGAATTATATACTACTTATAAAAAACCGTCAACCAAGTATATCAACATCGGTCTGCCTCCGGCTTTTTCCTATTCGCTTCGCGAATAGGTTACCAATGTTGTATTACTTGGTCAAATGTGGTTAATTTTTTCAGCCACTGGAGGTCCACCCCGCACACAAAGAGGTACCGCCTGACGGCTTCAGAATTTACCTCTTTGTGTGCGGGGTCCACCAGAC
>JBBTRD010000018.1:0-1066 GCA_038065335.1 Patescibacteria group bacterium
CAATATTGACAGGCAGTGTAAAATGTTGGCTGGTCATGGATTAGCATTGACAAGACCGGAGACCAGAGTACCATCAGTTTATCAATGGCTCAGAGCCGTTGATGCTCAAAGGAGTCAGCGATGGGAGACAAGGGCGGGAACTACCCTGGTGGTAGTGGTGGCGGAGGCGGGGCTGGCAGTGGCGGCCCCAAGACGGGTGGCGGCAAACCCGGTTCCGGTGGTGGGAGCAAGAAGTAGCTCCTTCATGTGGGGTGGTGCTGAAACCGAACTTCAACACCACCCCCTAATTTACTTTATGTTACCAAAAACACAATTTCATTATTCTCCTATATATTTCGAACACTTGGCACTTCCCAAGAATTTTGTGATGCCAACGGATAAATTTATTCATGAAAATACCCGGAAACTTGAACTGAAATGGCGGAGGATTGAAAAAAAAATATTAAAAGAAATTGAAAATGCTACAGGATTAAAATGGCAGGAATCGCACATATACATATACATAACAAGCGATGTTGGTTGGTTCTCTGCGCCCTTAACGATGTCGATTACAAAAGATACTGATGTTATGTTAGATATGTTAATTCATGAATTAATTCACAGAATTCTTTCCGAGAATGAAAATTGGGTAATTATAAAAAGGAGATGGGTTAAACTTTTGGGTAAATATAAAAAAGAAAATACTAATGCTCGCATTCATGTGCCGATTCATGCTATCCATAAACACATTTTTTTGAAGTTTTTTAATCAAAAAAGGTTAGAGCTGGAAATAAAGAGGGTGAAAGATGATAAAGATTACGCTCGGGCATGGGAGATTGTTCAGTCTGGGGATTACACAAAAATAATCAAAGCATTAAATCCTAAGTTTAATATCTAAAAAAACCGCCACCGGGATAAAATCTTTTGGATTGACTAAAAGAGGCCGCGTGCAAGCACGCGGCCTTGTTGGTGGTCTCGGAACCCCCTAAGGAGTTATTCGAAATACGGCCTTAGCGTCTCCATCTGAACCAGCAGGTCGTCGATTGGCGCTTCTGGGTTCTCCTTCCGACGGCTGACCATCTGCTGA
>JBBTRD010000019.1:0-5135 GCA_038065335.1 Patescibacteria group bacterium
CCTCCACCCAATACTTGTGCTTCGACCGTGACGCTTTCGGCTTCACCTAATCCAGTGACTTATGGTATGGCCAGCACGCTGACGTGGAATTCAACAAATACCGTTGCTAATTCCTGCGCAATCACAGGGGGTTCGGTGGTTGGTGGGAGTACCGGTCTCCCTGTTTCCGGATCTAAATCCACTACAAATTTGACCGCAAATACCGCTTATACCGCGACCTGTACCGGATTAAACGGTTCACCCGTGAGTGATAGTGTTACGGTCAACGTCGGCGCGGCGCCGGTGATGAATTATTTCCGATGTAATGGCATAAATACGCCGGGGACATGTACCGTTGATTATGGCGGGACGGCGGGCCTAACATGGAGTTCATCCAATACGACGGCCTGTTCGCTTACTTCCACCGTACCGACTGATGATGGTGTTATTCCAACCGGTTCGCGCAATGATACGAATATTACGGCTAATCGCGATTACAGTATCGAGTGCTGGAACGGCACGAGCGGTGTTCACGCACCGGCTTTGACCTTGCCGTTGCACGTTGTCGTCGGTGGACCGTCAGTGGATATTAAAGCCGATGGGTCTAATGGACCGATCACGGTGGAATGGAATGCTAACCCCACTCTTGCTTGGACCGTGGCCAACGCCAGTTCTTGCGTAGCTTCGGCTGTTCCAGCCTCCGGCTATGGTAATTGGTCGGGAAGCAAGGATGCTTCTACCGGTACTCATTCGCAATCGACCAGCAATCTGACTGTCCCCCAAAAAAATACCTATACCATCACTTGTACCGGCAATGGCTCGGCTTCGGATAGCGTTGAAGTAACGGTTAATCCTCCGAAACCGACCGTCGGCCCCGGCGATCCGACATACACTGCACCGGATTATTGTTCATCCGGTCCCGGCGGGTATGTAACTTGGTCGTATTCCGATCCGTCAGGCAGCACGCAGACTGCGTATGAGGTTCAGATAACTGAAACGGGCAACTTCAATAATCCGTTTTATGACAGCGGACAACTTAACTCAAGTTCACACGTGTTCTCGATTCCGAACGGGGTGCTCCAATTTAATTTGGGTTACAAGGCGCGGGTTCGAGTTTGGAATACCTATAACTCCGCGTCCGATTGGTCCAACTCAACCGGCACTTTTAATACGCCTAACTATGCTTATCCCGATGTTGAACCACCGTATCAGTTTACTTGGTCACCAACTCGTCTCCAACAGAATAAGCCGGTGCAATTTACCGATCATACCGCGTTTGGCGGGGGTAACAGTAATAGTCGTGAATGGAACTGGAACTTTGGCGACGGCGGAACTTCGACCCAACAAAGTCCGGCCCACACCTATACTGTCGCCGGTAGTTACACAATTACCGAAATTGCCACCGATGCCGCTAATCAATCTTGCGGTTATTCTCAATCGCTCAATATCCAAAAGCCGATTCCGGTGATTAAAGAAGTGGCGCCCAAATAGCCATTAGGACTTAGGATTTAGAACTTAGAACAACGCGCTGTCTTTGACGGCGCGTTGTTCTTTTTGTACAATTCGAACATTATGGCTGAAAGTCATCCGCTCCCGATTCACATTGTCCGCATCAAAAAACTCAAATCGCTTTTGGCTATTATTAAGAATTCTGTCAAAAACGATAGTTATATGTTTAGGAATTTGTATGCTGACAAAGATGGGGAAGAAGTAGATATTTTAGAGAACGGAATTGTGTCTTGTGCTGCTTTTGTATCCGCGGTTCTACTTAATTTGGAACTGATAAAAAAGCCCCACGCTACTGTTAGCGGCATGGAGAAAGATTTGATAGAAAGCGGATGGCATGAAATACATGAAAATAAACCCGGGGCAGTCGTTATTTGGGAGAAGGTTATGTTTGATGATAAAAAAGAACATCGACATCTCGGGTTCTGCACAAGTGCCGATGAAGCCATAAGCAATTCTGCCAGTGAAGGATTTCCTCGCCGGCATCACATCACCTATAACAACTCAAGGAAAATAGAAAAAATTCTCTGGCACCCCGATTTGGACAAAGGTTAGAATTTTTTGACGGTTGGCGCGGGGGATTGATTTATCAGGATTAATTGACCACCTAAAAACCGCCCTAGGGCGGTTTTTAGTTATTGGGGCGGGGCCGACGGGGCTCGAACCCGCAACCTTCTCCGTGACAGGGAGACGCGATGACCGATTTCGCTACGGCCCCAATAAATTACTGAATTGTTTCTATATTCTAACACATTACCTCAATAACTAAAAGGTTGGGCAGATCACTAAAATGGCTAAGATATTTGCTTTTTATGGGATTTAAGATATAATAAAAATATGGATAATCAACCACGTGTATTACCGGATGATCCTGTGTTCTTTACAGAAACTGCACTGGGGTTAGTAGCCATTGCGGGTAGCCTCATTATGAGCACTAATTACGGTTTAAATGACGACTCATCCCTAAAACGGCTCATGCAAATTTTCGACGTTGCAAATGAGCACGTGTATCAAGGGAGATTTTCTCAAGGTCACGCGACTCTATTGGTCGCCTTTATAAAAAAACCGTCCGATTACGAGCCACTCTTTCAGCTTGAAAGAGCCTTTTCCTCCTGATATGTCCTCTCATCTCTTAACTCAAAAAGAACGGGAGGATATTTTTTTAAAGTTCATCCTTCCATATGCGAGTAAAGGGATAACTCCAAAAGAAAATCCGCTGGGCATTATTTTAGGTGGCCAACCGGGCGCAGGTAAGAGTAATTTTATCGGACACCTCAAGAAAGAGTATCCTGATATGGCTGTTGTAAATGGTGATGATTTGAGAAGATTCCATCCGCAGTTTGGAAAATTGCTCAAAGAAGATGAAAAAAATGCAACCGATTTAACTCAGGACGATTGTAATTATTGGGTCGAAAAGCTCATTGAATTTTTTTCACAACAAAAAGTAGACGTGGTTATAGAAGGAACAATGCGTCGGTCCGAGATTGTTCTTGATACTATTAGACTTTTAGCAGAGCGAAATTATAATGTGGAGACAAGAACTATTACTGTACCTTTTGAAATAAGTCGCGCGAGCATTTTCTATCGCTATGAAGTCCAAAAAAGCATCTTGGGATTAAGTCGCTATGTTAGGCCCGAGAGTCATGAAGTCGCTTTTGTCGGTATTCAAAACACACTTTGAGCCATATTCAATTCTCCTGATATTTTGCGGATGCAACTCTCCTCACGCCGTGAATCGGAGTATGCGAATAAATATGACAATACTCAAACAAACGGAATATGGGAAAAACCGGAAAATCCCGCTGACATATTTCACGAACTTGTAACCGAGAGGCTGGTTCCCTCGGAGCTTAGATATGTTCTCAATCTCTATACGGAAACGATTCGTCTCGCTCGGGCTCGAAACGCGGAAAAATCTTATCTGGAGTCTCTTGTTGAATTTAGTTGTCCAGTGCGAGAAAAATTAGAAGCTTCTTTAGAGTTACAAAAGAAAGCAATCAAATAAATTTTGTTGTCAAATAACTGAAAAATTGATAGAGTAAAGGCCATGCATCGGCCTATGCTTATTATTTTAGGAATCGGAATTCTCGCCGGAGGGGCATTTGAATTATTACCATGGAAATAAAAATATCCCGAAACGAAGAAAATAAATTACGCGTCGAACTGGAGGCGCGTCATGACCTGGAAGCGGAACGGATGAAGCGGTTTTTGGCCATGCCCGATTTGTCGCGTATGCCCGGCAGCCCTATATCCGAAATGGTTCAGAGAATTCTGGCGATGCCCGATTATAAAAATTTTGACGTCATTGAAGTGCCCGAAATTGTGCCTACGGATGTGAGTTTTGATCTTTTTGATTTTCCGAAAGACCACCCCGTCCGTTCCAAGTCCGACACTTATTACGTGGATGACCCCGTAAAATCACCTGTGGGTGATCACGGGGCAGGTAAATATATTCTGCGGACTCACACGACGGTAATGTGGAATTATTATCTTGGCCAAGAGGATGTTAAAAAACGAATGACCGAGAACAAGCCAGTGGGATGTTTTTCGTTCGGAAAAGTTTATCGCAAAGATGAAATTGATCGGAATCACATGAATGTTTTTCATCAAATGGATGGTTGGTATCTGGCGCCAAAAGAGCAAGAAGTTATTGGCATTCCGGAACTCGAGAAAGTTTTAGTTGATATCGCCAAAGCAGTTTTCGGGTCTAATGTTAAATATCGTTTCAATCCGGATACGTTCCCGTACACCGACCCCTCGCTGGAAATGGAGATAGAAGTTAATGGGCGTTGGGTGGAAGTGCTCGGCTCCGGTGTGGTCAAAGGAAAGGTTTTAGAAAATCATGGCATGGATTCGTCAAAATGGAACGGCTGGGCTTTTGGTTTTGGATTGGAGCGGTTGGCGATTATCTCGATGGATTTGCCCGATATCCGTTTGCTCTGGTCGCAGGACGAACGCGTCAAAAAACAGCTTAAACTCGGCAATAAATTTAAAGAGGTTTCTAAATACCCGCCGATCACCCGCGACATTTCTTTTGTCGTGAGCAAAGATTTTATCCCCAACAATTACTTCGACTTGATTCGTGATATTGGCGGAGATTTGGTGGAAGAAGTTCATCTTCTTGACAAATACGAGAATGCCGAAAAATTCGGGCCCGACAAAATCAGCTACACTTATCGCATCACTTATCGTTCCACCGATCGGACTCTTCAAACAACCGAAATTGACCCGCTCCAGCAAGAAGTCTATGAGCGTACAAAAAAGGAATTTAACGCCGAAGTCAGGTAGAAATAAACAGTTAAAAACTACCCTTTTGCCCAGACCCGGGAAACCAGTCCCGTCAGTTTCCCCGCTACGCGGGACCCCTTCCGCTACTGGGCTCAAGGGTAGTTTTTAACTGTCTAAAAAGGCCTTGTATTTGGGGTTATAAAATGCTAAAATAGGAGTATAGTTAGATACGCTCACCACAAGTAAATCATGGCAGAAAAGGAACTCAAAAAGCAAGATAAAAAAGGCGCCGGAGGCGCCTCATATTCGGCTAAAGATATTCAGGTCTTGGAGGGGTTGGAACCGGTCCGGAAACGACCGGGGATGTATATCGGCTCGACGGGTGTTGAGGGACTGCACCATTTAATCTGGGAGGTTTTTGA
>JBBTRD010000020.1:0-1417 GCA_038065335.1 Patescibacteria group bacterium
TCCTAATCCCGCATTGCGGGAAAGGATGAAGATATAGTCCACACTATTAGTAATAGTAGAATACATGCGATGTCGGCTCAACAAAACGGGTCGCACTCGAAGTAATTCGAGTTGGTAAATTTACATCTCAAAAAATAAATTTGCAACGTTGGCTAATAACGGTGGAATCCTATTAAAGGCTACCCAGCTGTGATAGGATAATACCGTGGGAAGTAAGAGAAACTTTATACAGTATGCTATCTCAAAGACAAAAAGAAATACTGGTCGGAACAATGTTGGGTGATGGCCATTTAGAACAAAATGGCCGAGGAGTGCGTTTGAGAGTCGATCATGGAATGGCTCAACAAGATTATGTGCTCTGGAAGTATCAAGAGTTTCAGAAGTTCGCGACGAATAGGCCGAGAGTTATAAAGTCGTTTCATAAAAAAGAGCAGAAAGTTTATGAACGATTGCATTTCTCAACCTACTCGAACGGCATATTTCAGGACTGGAGAGATTTATTTTATAAAAATAAAATAAAAATCATCCCAAAAAATATAAATGAAATTCTGGTATCACCTCTATCTCTTGCAGTGTGGATTATGGATGATGGCTACAAAAGAAATGATTGTAATGCCATTAGAATCAATACCGATTTATTTCAACTCAATGAGCAGAAGCTACTGGTTGATTGCTTAAAAAGCAATTTCTGGATTGATAGTGTAATTCACAAGAAAGGAAAAACATATAACATTTATGTTCCAGTAAAATCGTCAAAACGATTTTGTGAAATTATAAAACCGTATATATTAGATAGTTTATTGTATAAAGTTTCTCTTACCCCGTAACGACTTCCAGTCACCTTCTTTGAAGTCTTAGAAAGTGCCTGGGGATAACAGCTTTTTAGCTGTTATAATACGCCAACATCCTAATCTGCCAATCAGCGGACGGATGAAGATATAGTCTACACTTATAGTAATATAAGATTTATGTGCGCCCTATCCTGGGACTGAAGAAGGCCCCAAGGGTTTGGCTGTTCGCCAATTAAAAGGGTACGCGAGCTGGGTTCAAACCGTGGATTACAAAGTAATCTGGCGGCTCTGTCAAGTAATTGGCAGATGCAGAAATCGACTCATATCGGAGAAGTCCTAATCTTGCTGATGCAAGAGTGCGCCTGAGGCGTATCAATCATGACCTGTATTGGTAGGATAATTCCGAGGGAAGTTGTCATTATTAATTAATGATTAACCCCGTAGAGACTTGATTATAGAAATAATCAGACTTTGTAGCTTGCTGCAGGGTAACACGTCGATCTTCCACATAAGTGGAAGGTGGTATAGTCCATACTTCTAGTAATAGAAGACAATTAGTAAAAACTAATTTATGCGTGAGACAGGTTGGTCCATATCTGGTGCGGGCGTTGATATTTGAGGGGGGT
>JBBTRD010000021.1:0-2303 GCA_038065335.1 Patescibacteria group bacterium
ACCACCGCCCGCCGACAAGAAAAAGCTCATGAACCCCATCCGCCGGAAACAAAAATAGTATTGGTTTAATTAAATTTCTATATATAAATCCAGTAAATTTGGAGATATAACCTGAAGAATCCTTGTGCATATGATTTAGTATATAGAAAAACCGAATGGGTCGCAAACACACTGTCAAGTCTGTCAAATTGACTGTGGACAACTCAAAATGATATACTTGACACATAACAACCTCTAACAAAACAGGCATTGCACACAATCCAAGAAAAAATATTAGCGTTGGCCGGAAAAGAGAATATTGCCGAGATGAGTCTGCGAGAAATAGGGAAACATATCAATGAAACATCACCCCAAAAAATTAAACATCATATCCTTCAGCTTGAGAAAAATGGCCTCCTTCAGTTGGATCGCCTCTCCAAAGTCATGGTCAAAACCCGTCCTGGCTTCACTGCTAAAAGCTCCCTCCTCGCCATACCGATCTTGGGCACCGCCAATTGCGGGCCGGCAGCAACTTACGCCGAGCAGGAAGCCGAAGGTTATCTCCGAGTTTCAGGTAAATTACTAAGCAAGAAAAAGGGCATCTTTGCCATCAAAGCTTCCGGCCACTCCATGAATAAAGCCAATATCAACGGCCTATCGGTTGAGGACGGCGATTATGTCCTTGTTGACCCGACTTTTACGGCCGTGCGCAATGGCGACTATGTTCTGTCCATCATTGATGGCATGGCCAATATTAAACGCTATTTCAAAGACACCGACAATCAGCGCATTATTCTGCTCTCCGAATCCAGCGCCAGCTTCTCTCCCATCTTCATCCACCGCGACGACCTGGATAATTATCTAGTGAACGGCAAAGTCATTCAAGTCATCAAAAAACCCAAAACCGCCTGGTCTAAGTTTAAGAAGTTTGTCTATCGTGATTCACCGAATTATCAGTAATGCTATTGAATGAATGGGCCGACGATAGGCTTGATGAGCTTAATATAATCTCGGGATTTCATGGCGATGGAGAAACTTTTGTCGCCGGCGTTGAAAACTATTTTTTCGTTTTTTAGTAAATCGGTATCCGCGTAGACTTCAAAATTAAAAAGATTCCCAAAGGGCGGGACACCGCCCGGCAAAACGCCGCCCGTTAAATTCTTTACCTCTTCTTCGGTCGCAAACCGAATATCGGTCAGCCCAAATTGGTTTTTAATCTTTTCTTCGTCAAATTTCTTATCGCCGGACAAAACAAACATCACAAATCTTTTTCCTTTGCCCGACTCTTTAACTCGAGCAATGATACTCTTCGCCCCCTGCTCAATAGAGTAGCCGGTTCTGATTTTTGAGGCTTCTTCGCTCGTTCGGACGGGCGCATGTTCAAACGTCTCAAACCAGCACGAGTTTTCCGTAAGCAAATTTTTAATTTTTTCTACTATTGGATCATATTCCATCATTTACTTGGCCAAATCTTATCACAAACGACGCGCCTCGGGCAGGCTATTTTTTAAATCTTAAGACGACAACATCTCGGCCATCCCAATCGGCTTTATTAAAATTCTGAAGTAAATTTTCAATCTGATCTGATTCATTTCGAGTAACAACAAACAACGTACTCGCGGGAAGTTCTGAATAGTTTTTATACCACCTATTAACCTTGTTTAAATATTCTTCTGTATTTTTATCTTGTAAAAAATCCTCATCGAATAGCGTTTCTGTCTCATCACAAATTACTATATCAGCTGAATCTGTGATTTTCGCATCTCCATCTTCCAAATACCGCACTTCCTTTCCTTGAGATTCAAGATATGGTATTAGAGTATTTTTTATCCAATAGGTTTTGCCTGAATTCGAAGAACCGACAAGAACAATGCTCTTGTTTTCTAAAAGCAACTCTGTGATTTCAGAAAGTAGATTAATCATAAATTATATCTTGAGCGAAACAACCTATCTCGACTTGGCTATACCTCATATTTATCAGCAGGGCTGCGGATTTAGAACCCTCTCAAACTTTTGAACTTATTTTACCAAATCTGATACACAAATCCAAAAAGCGAAACCTGCGCTGATCCGCCGCCAGCCGCCACTTTGCGGCGGCTGTGCCTCGCAGAAAAATTGTCTTTACATTTTTTGATTTTGCGCTCACCCGATTTTCTTTTTTAGAAGGAAAAGACAATTTTTTTGCTCGGCTCCGCGCTGACGCGCGGGCGGCGAAATTCGCTCGCGGGCAAAAATTTTCCCACTCAAACTCCCCTAATTTTTGCCCGTTCGCCAGAAACTATCAAAAATAAAATTTTGTTATGTGTTTTTTGTGGATCGGATTT